>NZ_JACEXH010000093.1:0-13098 GCF_014525465.1 Actinotalea sp. JY-7885
CCCGCCACCCCACCCCGCCAGCCGGCCCACCCCGCCAGCCGGCTCACCCCGCCAGCCGGCCCACCCCGCCAGCCAGCCCACCCCGCCAGCCAGCCGGCCCACCCCGCCAGCCGTACGGATGTTCGCACCCGCGCATCCGTACGGCTGGCCCCGTTGTGTACGTGGCCACCTGTGCGGTTGTTCGGATGCGAACACGTGGGAGGAGGGCTGCGGGGGAGAGCGGCCGGGAAGAGGCGGCGTCGGCGGGGCGTTGCCCCGGCGTGGAGGCCGTGCTGCAGTCCGTCGTCGTGGGTGCCGGCCAGGCCGGCCTCTCCGCGGCGCACCACCTGCTGCGGCTGGGCCTGCGGCCGTGGGACGACGTCGTCGTCCTGGACGCCAACGCGGCGCCCGGCGGCGCGTGGCAGCACCGCTGGGACACGCTGACCATGGCGGACGTCCACGGCGTCGCGGCCCTGCCCGACGACGTCGCGCCGCCCACCTCCGCCGAGCGCGCCAACGCCGTCGTGCCGCAGGTGTTCGGCGAGTACGAGCGGCGCGGCGGGCTGCCGGTCCTGCGGCCCGTGCGGGTCGAGCGCGTCGAGGCGCTCGACGGCGACGCCGCGGGCCCGCTGCTCGTCACGGGCGCCGGACGCACGTGGACCACGCGCACCGTGGTCAGCGCGACCGGCACGTGGGAGCGCCCGTTCGTGCCGCACTACCCGGGCAGCGGCTCGTTCGCGGGACGCCAGCTCCACACCCAGGGGTACCGCGGCCCCGACGAGCTCGCGGGGCAGCACGTCGTCGTCGTGGGCGGTGGGTTGTCGGCCGTGCAGCTGCTCGCGGAGATCAGCGAGGTCGCGACCACGACGTGGGTCACGCGCCGCGAGCCCGTGTGGCGCACCACGCCGTTCACCCCCGACGAGGGACGCCGCGCCGTCGCGCTGGTCGAGTCGCGCGTGCGGCGGGGTCTGCCGCCGCAGAGCGTCGTCAGCGTCACGGGCCTCATGCTCCGCGAGCAGGAGCGCGCCGCCGCGGAGCGCGGCGTCTACACGCGGCTGCCGATGTTCGAGCGGATCGAGCCCGACGGCGTCGTCTGGCCGGACGGGACGCGCCGGCGCGCCGACGTCATCCTCTGGGCGACCGGCTTCCGGCCCGACGTCGCCCACCTCGCGCCCCTGCACCTGCGCACGCCCGAGGGCGGCATCGAGCTCGACGGCACGACGGCGGTCCGCGACCCGCGCGTGCAGCTCGTCGGCTACGGCCCCTCCGCGAGCACGATCGGCGCCAACCGGGCCGGCCGGACGGCGGCCCGCGGCGTCCTGCGGGCGCTCGGGTGCGCAGCGGGCTGACGAATCGGGCAAGATCGACTCCGTCCGGCACCCCGAGCCGGCCTTCCCCCAGGAGCCGACCGTGAACGCACGCCCGATCGTCCCCGTCGTGGCCCTGGTCGTGGCGCTCGCGGCGGGTTGCACCGTCGGCGGGCCGGGGCCGGACAAGCCGTCCGCGCCGGCGCCGGTGAGCTCGCCCCTCGGGACCCCCGAGACCTCGCGCGAGCCGGCGGGCTCGGAGGTCTCGACGGAGGAGGCGGCGGCGACGTACGAGGAGATCGTCGAGCCGTGGAACTCGAACATCCGGGAGTGGAACGCCGCGCTCGCGAAGAACGACCTCGAGCAGCTGCGCGAGCTCGCCGCGGAGAACGCCACGCTCATGCAGGACATGGCGGACGGCCTCTTGGCGGCGGAGTGGCCCGCGGACGTCCAGCCGCTGATCGACCAGATGGTCGGGTACTGCGAGGTCGAGGCCGACCTGTGGGCGCAGGCCGGGGAGGCCACCTCGGAGGAGGAGCTCTGGGCACCGATCGACCAGCTCCCGGTGCACAACACCGGGGAGCTCATCCGCAAGCAGCTCGGCCTGGACGCGGCCGTCGCCGGGTAGCGGGCGACCCGCGCGCGGGCGGCCGGCCGGCGGGGGAGACTGCACGCGGACCGGCGTCCGCCGTGGTCGGCCGCTATCGGGAGGCCACGTGACCGGCAGGACCATCGTCATCACCGGAGCCAGTGACGGCATCGGCGCCGCGGCGGCGCGGGACCTGGCCGCGCGGGGCGAGCGCGTGATCGTCGTCGGCCGCTCACCGCAGAAGACGGCCGACGTCGCCCGTGGGATCGGGGCCGAGCACCTCGTGGCGGACTTCGCGCGGCTCGACGACGTCCGTGCGCTCGCGGCCGCGCTGGTCGAGCGGACCGACCGGATCGACGTGCTCGCGAACAACGCGGGCGGCGTGTTCGGCCGGCGCGAGCTCACGGTGGACGGTCACGAGACCACGTTCCAGGTCAACCACCTGGCGCCGTTCCTGCTGACGCGGCTGCTCCTGGACCGGCTGCGCGCGGCCGGCACCTCGACGGTCGTGACGACGTCGAGCGCTGCGAACCGCTTCGGGCGCATCGACCTCGACGACCTGGAGAGCGAACGCGGCTCCACGCCGAGCCGGGCGTACGGCGCGAGCAAGCTCGCCAACATCCTGTTCACGCGCGGCCTGCACGCGCGCCATGCGGCCGACGGCGTCGCGGCCGTCGCGTTCCACCCGGGCACGGTGGCGACGGGGTTCGCGGCGGGCAGCACGAGCGTGTTCCGGCTCGTGTACCGCACGCCGCTGCGCCGGTTCCTGCTCACGAGCGCCGAGGAGGGCGGGTCGCACCTCGCGCACTTCGTCGACGGGGCACCCGGCGTCGACTGGTTACCGGGGGAGTACTACGACCTGCGTCGGCAGGCCGCCCCGAACCCGCAGGCGCTGGACGACCGGCTGGTCGACGGGCTCTGGGAGCGCAGCGCGGCGATGGTGGGGTAGGTCGGGCGGCTCGAGTCCCGGGTCGGTCGCGGGGCGCGGAGCGTCGTGCCCGGTGCGGAGCGTCGTGCCCGTGTGCGGAGCGGCGTGCCCCGAGCGTGGAGCGTCGTGCCGACCGCGGGGTGGATCGTCCTGGTCGCGACGCTCCTCGTGGGCGGAGCGATGATCGCGGGCGCCGTCGCGCTGTCCCGCAACGAGAGCCGCAAACGCCGCATCCAGCTCCCCGCCCGCCTGGTGACTCAGCAGCGGCTTCCCGCCGGCAACTGGATGACCGTCGAGTTCCCCGGGCCCGACGGCGCGCCGCGCACCACCACGGTCTTCTCCGCGTTCCGCCGCGGCCTCGGTGCGACGCCGATGTTCAGCGGATCGGTGTGGGTCGACGCCGACGACCCCAGCGACGTCATCGTCCGCCCCCGGGCGCGCAGCTTCTGGCCCGTGTTCCTCACGATCTTCGGCTCCGTGCTCATCGCCGTCGGCATCATCGTCGCCGTCGTGCTGTGGGGCATGGACGCGATCAACAACCTCGGCACCTGACGCGCCTGACGCACCGCGCCGACGAGGGCTACCGGTCGCCCTGCGGCGGGTCCTCCCCGACGAGGCCGTCGATCGCCTCCCGCATCAGGTCGGCGTGGCCCACGTGCCGGGCGTACTCGTCGGTGAGGTCGACCAGCACGCGCCGCAGGGTGCCCTGGCCGCTGGACGCCGGCGCGTCGAGCCCGCCCTCGGCCAGCGCGCGCGTCCACGCGGCCCGCGAGCGCTCGACGGCGTCGCGCCACAGTGCGTAGAGCTGCGAGGCGGAGTCGTCGGCGGCGGAGCGCCACTCCCACTCGGGCCCGTCCCACCCGGACCAGACGGCGCCGAAGCCCGGTCCGCCGAGGTGCTCGGCCGTGCGCTGGTCCTCGACCAGCGCGAGGTGCTTGATCAGGCCCCCGAGCGTCATGGCCGACGGCGGGTGCGGCGCGTGCAGCGTCGCGGTGTCCAGGCCGCCCACCTTCCACGCGAACTGCGCGCGGGAGCGGTCCAGCGAGAACAGCAGCATCTCGGCCTCGCCGGCCGTCGGTGACGGCTCGGCGATGCTCGTGCTCAGTACGGTGTCGTCGCTCATACGCGTCACGTTAGGGTCGAAACCGGACGAAGGGCCGCCGCGTAGCAAAGGTGGTGAGGCCATGGGTGCCGACGCCAGCCCGACGGCGCGTGCGCTGCTCGCGCTCGAGCTGATCCAGGCCGCGCCCGGCATCACGGCGGAGCGGCTGGGGCGCCGGCTCGGCGTCTCGGAGCGCGCGGCGCGGCGTTACGTCGAGATCCTGCGCGAGGCGGGCCTGCCGATCGAGACCCTGCGCGGGCGCTACGGCGGCTACCGCGCCGGGCGGGGTCTGCGCCTGCCGCCCCTGCTGTTCACGTCCGCCGAGGCGCTCGGCCTGGTCATGGCCGTGCTCGACGGCCACCACGCCGCCGCCGACCCCAGCGACCCGGTCGGCAGCGCCCTCGGCAAGCTGGTCCGCGCCCTGCCCGAGCCGGTCGCCGCCCAGGCCGACGCCGTCCGCCGCACGACGGCGCCGGCGCCCGACCACGCCGCCGCGCGCCCGGACCCGGCGACGACGTCGGCGCTCGTCGAGGCCTGCGCGCACGGTCGAGCGGTCCGCCTCGAGTACCGCACCGAGGCCGGGACCGAGCGCACGTTCGAGGTGGACCCGTGGGCCGTCGTCGTGCGGCACGCGCGGTGGTACCTGCTCTGCCGCGCGCACCACGCGCCGAGCGGCGACGCGGTGCGGGCCTACCGCGTGGACCGCGTGACCGACGTCGCGCCGCTCGAGCGGACCTTCGAGCCGCCGGCGGGACTCGACCCGGTCGCGCTGCTGGAGGAGCACCTGGCGTCGGGGTGGCGGTACCCGGTCGAGGTGGAGGTCGAGGCGCCGGCCGACGTCGTCCGGCGGCACGTGCCGCGCAGCGTGGGGCGGGTGGAGGAGGTCGACGGCGGGCGCAGCCGGATCGTCGGCACGACGAGCAACGCGGCCTCGTACGCCGAGTGGCTGGCGCTGCTGCCCGTCGCGTACCGGGTGGCCGCGGGGGACGAGGTGCGGGCGGCCGTGCGGGAGCTGGGGCTGCGGGCGGTGGCCGCGAGCGCGGAGCCTCCGGCTAGCCCGGTCGGGTAGCTCGGGAGGCGCCGTCGGCGGCATGGGCGCCGCGGGACGCCGCGGCGAGCCGTTGGAGCATGACGACGGCCAGTGGCAGCAGGACGAGGTAGAGCACCTGGGCCCGCGGCACGGGCCCGTCGAGGAGACCGAGCCCGGTCCCGAGCCAGGCGTACGCCGACGTCGTCGCCACCGCCATGCCCACGGACTCGGCGATGACGACGGCGGCCGCCATCCGGTCGTCCGAGATGCCGTCCGGCTGGTCCGGCTGTCGCAGACAGCGCCCGAGCAGGTCCGGGTACACCGAGCCCATGCCGAGGCCGAGCAGGCACGCCCCGAGCAGCAGGCCGATGAACGCCGTCGACGCGTCATCGGCGAGGAGCGTGGTCCCGAGGAGCACCGCGACGCCGGTGGTGATGCTCGCCCCGGCGGGCAGCGCCCGCCGACGGAACGCGGCGTCGTCGAGGGCGGGATGGGTGCCGGTCCACAGCGCTGCCGCCGCCCAGAGCAGGCCCGGGGCGGCGATGATGAACCCGAACCGTTCCGGGCCGAGGCCGAAGGCGTCGTGCGCCACCACCGACAGCACCATGGAGGCGCCGAAGTACACGGCGGCGGTGGCGGCCAGGGCGGCGAGCGCGGCTCGCCGGCCGCGCGACCTGCCGAACGTGCCGGCCGGGAGCACGGCCCGCGCAGCGAGGAGCATGAGGCTGACCCCGGCGGCGAGCGCCACGGCGGACCACGCGCCGACCGGCAGCACGAGCACCGCCGCCCCGCCGGCCAGGACGAGGGACCACCCCCACGGCGCCTTCTCCGCGGGGACCTCCTCGGTGCGCTCGGGCGTGTAGCGCGCCACCAGCATCCGCGCCAGGAGCAGGACCGGCAGGTACAGCACCATCGCCCAGCGCCACCCGAACGCGGCCATCGCGGCCACCGCGTACACCGGGCCGAGGACGGAGGAGAACAGCCACACCCCCGACATCCCGGCGAGGACCAGCTGGCGGTAGCGCGGCGGGAGTCCTCGACTGATGGCCCCCATGCTCACCGTGGCGAGAGCGCCTGACGCGAAGGCCCTGACCGCCGTGCCGGCGATGAACCACCCCATCGACGGCGCGACCGCGCAGATCACCGCACCCGTGACCGTCACGGCGGTGAACACCACCATGAGGCGCCCGACCTGAAATCGCGAGAGGAGCCAGGCCCCCAGCGGCATCGTGAGGAACATCGGTGCCTGCGCCGCGGCGTTGAGCGGCCCGTACAGGTGTGCCCCGTCGAGCTCGGCCGCCACCAGCGGAAGCACCGTCTGGGAGAGGTAGCTCTGCATCCCGGCGAGGAACTCGACGAACACGAGCGAGAGGGCGAGGACTGGGGCGGCGAACCGCCCCGTGGGCGCTCTCATCGGCCTGCCGCTCCGCTGTGGCTGCCCGTCTCCTGGGGCCAACCGGTCGCGAAGCCCGCGCAGGGGGCATCGCCGACCGGTGGCCGGCCCGACGCCGGCAGCGCCACGGTGAGCGACATGGCGACGATGGTGCCGCACGGCGGGCGGCGGCGCAGGAGCCGTCGGGACCTCGTCGCCCGATCGGTCGCGAGGAGGGTTCGGGACGGGCTGCCCGGACCGCCCGTGCCACCGCGCCCCTGGACGACGGTCGGCCGCTCACGCGTCCACGGGCACCGGCCCATCGGTCGCTGCTGCGCGGCCCGGGGCGGCCGCGGTGCTGTCCCGGACGGTGAGCGAGGTCGCGAGCTCGACGTGGCGCGACGCCGGCCGTCGGCCCTCCACCATCCCGAGGACGGTCTCGACGGCCATCCGGCCCATGCCCTCGAGGTGCTGGTGCACCGTGGTCAGCGGCGGCGTGGTCCAGGCTGCCTGCGGCGTGTCGTCGAAGCCCACGACGCTGAGGTCGTCGGGCACCCGCACGCCGAGGGTGTGGGCCGCGACCAGCACCCCGACGGCGATCTCGTCGTCGGCCGCCATGATCGCCGTCGGCGGCTCGGGGGAGGTGAGCAGGGCGGTGGCGTGCCGGGCGCCCGAGGCGACGTCGAAGTGGTCCGAGCGCACCAGGGCCGGGTCCATCTCGAGCCCCGCCGCGTCGAGCGCGGCCTGGTAGCCGTAGAGCCGGTCGCGGGCCGCGCCGGACGCCTCGGGCCCGCCGATCCATGCGATCCGCGTGTGGCCCAGGCCGATGAGGTGCTCGGTGGCCGTGCGGGCGCTAGCCCAGTTGCTCGACGCGACGCTGACCATGCGGCGGTGGCTGGTGTCGACCGGGTCGACGATGACGAAGGGCAGGGCGGCGTCGCTCGCGGCGTCGATCAGCGCGTCGGGCTCGGAGAGCGTGAGGCCGATGATGCCGACCACCCCCGCCGCGCGCTGGTCGGCGACCCACTCGCGGGCGACGGTGCGCTGGCCGCGCGACGCGCGCTCGGGGGCCAGGCGGGTGAGCAGGTCCACGCCTCGTCCCGTGGCCGAGGCCATGACGCCCTGGAGCACGCCGAGGATGTACGGCGAGGCCGGGATGTCGAACACGACGCTCAGGGCCGTGCGTCCCGCGGCGGGCGCACGAGCCGTCGTGGCCCGGTAGCCGAGCTCGGTCACGGCGGCCAGGACGCGCTCGCGGGTCGCCGCCGAGACGTCCTGACGTCCGTTGAGCGCCTTGGAGGCGGTCGGCTTGGTGACCCCGGCGGCCGCGGCGACGTCGTCGAGGGTCGCCCGTCGCTGGGCGGCGTCGCCTGCCATGACCCTCCATCGGATCGAAACTGTTTCGCTCTGTGCGTGCACAAGAAGCGGACAAGACTCAGACGGCGGCAGAGGTAGCGCACGACGGGCCGCGTCCCCTACTGTCGGGCCACGATACAGGTTACGAAACTGTTTCGCAATCCTCTGGGCGGCGACGGCGCCGCCCCGCAGACCAACGGAGGTCCTTGATGCCGGTCGACGCGTCACCCACGCTACTCATCGACGGACGTCCGTCGGCGGAGGTGCCCCTGCGGCACGTCTGGAACGAGTGCGTCGGCGCGGGCCGGGCCAACGAGGCGCTGCGCGCCGACTGGCAGGAGCACTTCCGCGAGGCGGTCGACGTGCTCGGGGCCCGCTACGTGCGGTTCCACGGCGTGTTCCACGATGACATGTTCGTCTACCGCACCGCCGACGGCGGGGGCTTCGGCCCGCCGACGCCGCTCGAGCGGCCCGTGCACACCTACGCCTACGTCGACAAGGTGTTCGACGCGATCCTCGACGCCGGCGCCCGCCCGTTCGTCGAGCTCGGCTTCATGCCCCGTGAGCTCGCGACGCAGACCGAGACCCTGTTCTGGTGGAAGGCGCACTGCAGCCCGCCCACCGACATGGGTGCGTGGGTCGAGCTCGTGACCACCACGGTGCGGCACTGGATCGGGCGCTACGGCCTGGAGGAGGTGCGCCGCTGGCCGTTCGAGGTGTGGAACGAGCCGAACCTCGTCCCGCACTTCTGGACCGGCACCCGCACGGAGTACTTCGAGCTCTACGAGGCCACGGTCCGGGCGATCAAGGACATCGATGGCGGGCTGCGGGTCGGCGGGCCGTCGTCATCGGTCTTCGTGCCCGACGCCCGCTATGACGGCGAGGTGCACGACAAGTCCGTCGAGGCCGCGACCGCCGAGGCGCCCGACCCCGACGTGCTGCCGTGGAAGCCGGTCTGGATCCACGAGCTCATCGACTACTGCGCCGAGCGCGGGCTGCCCCTGGACTTCCTCTCGACCCACCTCTACCCGACGGACTACGCGTACGACACCCAGGGAGTCGGCCGGCCGATCAGCCGCAACCGCGACGCGACGCTCCACGACCTCGAGGCGCTGCGCAAGATCATCGCCGCGAGCCCGTACCCGGACGCCGAGCTGCACGTCACCGAGTGGTCGACCTCGCCCTCGAGCCGCGACCACATGCACGACACGCTGTTCGCCGCGACGTACATCGCCCGCGCCTTCCTGCAGTGCCACGACCTCGCCGAGTCGATCGCGTACTGGACCTTCACCGACGTCTTCGAGGAGGGCGGCGGGGGCATCGGCCCGTTCCACGGCGGCTTCGGCTTCGTCAACGAGCAGGGCATCCACAAGCCGACGTTCCACGCGATGGCGATGCTCCGCCGGCTCGGGCCGACGATCGCGCTGCAGACGGAGCACGGCGTGCTCACCCGCACCGCGGACGGCGGCGTCGCCGGGGTGTTCTTCAACTACCCCGAGTCGATGGGCTCGCAGTCCGTCGGCGGGGCCACGAGCTACGCGCAGGCCCGCCGCCACCTCGGGCAGGGCCCGGCGCGTCGGATCGCCCACACCGTCGCCGGGCTCGCTCCGGGCACCCGGTACGACGTCGAGGTCCTGGACTGGGACCACGGCAACGTCGCCGAGGAGTGGCACCGACGCGGCGAGCCGCTCAACCTCTCGCGCCAGGACGTGGCCGAGCTGCGCCGCGTGGCCGACGCGCTGGACCGCCGCACCGTGACCACCGGCGCCGACGGCGTCCTGGTGATCGACCTCGACCTGGCCCCCTGGGCGGTCGCCTCGATCGCCCCTTCGACCACCTCCTGAACCCACCAAGAAACCCGAAGGGACCTCGATGATGAGGATCAACAGGCAGTTCGGCGCCGCGGCCGCGACCTGCGCGGTGGCGGCGCTCACGCTCACCGCGTGCGGCAACGGCGGTGGCGGCGGCGGCGGTGAGAGCGCCGGGGAGGCGAGCGAGGACAACAAGCCCGCCGAGCTCTCGGTGGCCGCGTGGATGGACTTCCCGCAGGAGCTGCTCGACGAGTTCGAGGAGGAGCACGGCATCGAGATCGTCGTGAACTCGTTCGCCGACGGCGCCTCCGCCCAGACCGTGCTGCGCAACGGCCTGTCCGCCGATGGCGCCGGCCTCTCCGACGTCCACCTCGTGGAGCTGGACTGGTGGACCGAGATGATGGCCGTGCCCGAGGACTGGGTCGAGCTGCCCGAGGTGCCGGACCGCTGGGTCGACTGGAAGGTCAGCCAGGGCTCGGTCGACGGGATGATCACCGGCTACGGCACCGACATCGGTCCGCTGGGCATCGCCTTCAACCAGGACATGACCACCCAGGCCGGCCTCGCGACCGACCCCGAGTCGTTCGGTGAGCTCATCGGCGGCGAGGACGCCACGTGGCAGTCGTTCCTCGACGCGGGCCGCGAGTACGTGGCGGTCAACGACAACTACTTCATCGACTCGCTCACCAACGCGTTCCAGGCCGCGATCAACCTGCTCCCGGCGGCGTTCGAGGACCCGGAGTCCGGCCGGCCCTACGACCTGGCCGAGAACACCGAGGTCAAGGACCTGTTCCTGATGTTCGCCCAGGCGGCCGAGGACGACATCTCCGCCGGCATCGCCATCGGCCACAACGACTGGGGCGCCGGCTTCCAGAACCGGCAGTGGGCGACGGTGGTCACGCCCGCGTGGATGACGGGCATCATCGCGGACAACGCCGACGGCATCGAGGGCTGGCGCATCGCCAGCACCTTCCCCGAGGGCGGCGGCAACTGGGGCGGGTCGTTCTTCGCCGTGCCGGCCACGGGGGAGAACACCGAGTGGGCCGTCCGGCTCGCCGACCACCTGACGTCGGCGGACGCCGCTGTCGCGTGGTTCAACACGACCGGGCAGTTCCCCTCCCAGCTCGAGGCGATGAGCAGCCCCGAGATCGCCGAGGCGGAGAACGAGTTCTACGGCGGCCAGACGGTCGGCCAGATCTACGGCGACCTGGCCGCGGCGGCCGGGGACTCGGCGGCCGGCGGCTTCCGCGGCGAGAACTTCGCGGGCATCCAGACGCTCGTGACCGACGGCATCCGGCTCGTGGAGTCCGGCAGCGCCACCCCCGAGCAGGCCTGGGAGTCGGTGGTCGCCGACTTCGACGCCCTCGGCTTCGAGACCGCCAACTGACCCGACGCGGCGCGGCCCCCGGACCTGCACGGTGCGGGGGCCCGCCGGGCGGGACCTCACGGAAGGCGCCGACATGGCATCCGAGACTGCGGCGGCGCGACCGGCGCGCCGGGTGGGGTGGGGGCAGCGACTGTCCCGCTGGGACATCAAGGTCTCGCCCTACCTCTACATCTCCCCGTTCTTCATCCTGTTCGCGATCTTCGGAGCCTTCCCGCTCCTGTTCAACGTCGTCGTCGCGATGCACGAGTGGCACCGGCGTGCCGGCATGGGCGAGTTCGTCGGGCTCGACAACTTCGTGTGGGTGCTGCGCCAGCCGCTGTTCTGGCGGTCGCTGGAGAACACCTTCTCGATCTTCCTGTGGGGCGGGGTGCCCCAGCTGGTCCTCTCGCTGCTCATCGCCGCGGTGCTCGACCAGAACCTGCGCGCCCGGACGTTCTGGCGGATGAGCGTGCTCATCCCGTTCGTCGTCATGCCGGTCGCCACCGCGATGATCTTCGGTCAGGTCTTCGGCCAGTTCGGGCTCCTCGTGCCCAACCTCCAAGACCTGGGCCTGCTGACCCACACCGACTCGCCCTTCTTCCAGGACCGCCTGCTCTCGCACATCGCGATCGGCTCGATGGTGACGTTCCGCTGGACGGGCTACAACGCGCTGATCCTCCTGGCCGCGATGCAGGCGGTGCCGCGCGAGCTCTACGAGGCCGCGACCGTCGACGGCGCGAGCCGCGTGCGCCAGTTCTTCTCGGTCACCATCCCGAGCATCCGCGCGACGCTGATCTTCGTCGTGCTCACCATGACCATCGGCGGCCTGCAGGTCTTCGACGAGGCCCGCATGTACGACGGCGGCGGCACGGGTGGCGGCCGCGGCGGCGCGGACAACCAGTGGACCACCGTCGTGCTCTACCTCTACGACCTCGGCTTCGGCGACTGGCAGGACCGCCTGGGTCAGGCGGCCGCCGTCGGGTGGATCTTCGCGTTCGTCATCGGGATCTTCTCGGTCATCAACTTCCTCATCACGCGCTCGATCTCCTCCTCGAGCACCGCCCCGGTCCGGGTCTCGCGGGCTCGCCGCAAGGCCACGATCGCCCGGCTGCGGGACGCGGCGGCCGAGCCCGGCGCGATGCCCGACGACGCCCACGACGACGCCCACGACGACGCGCACGACGGCGTGCCCGGGTCCGATGGCGCGGCGGACCTCGACCTCACGAAGGGAGCGAAGCGATGAGCACCGGCTTCATCGAGAACACCGCGGGCCGCGGCGCCGCGCGGTACGCCCACAAGCGCGCCGCCCGGGGGCGGCCCGTGCGCGGGTACGACCCGTCGACCCGGCGGCCCGGCTGGGTGACCTACGCGCTCCTCGCCGTCGTCGTGGCCGTCTCGATCTTCCCGCTGTACGCGTCCGCCATGTACGGCTCGGCGACCACCCAGGAGATCTCGCGGGCCGTCGGCAACCTGCCGACGTGGCTGCCGACCCTGCGGCTCTGGGAGAACTTCGGCGCCGTGTTCTCGGCCGACCAGTTCAGCTTCTGGGCGGCGTTCGCCAACTCCCTGCTGGTCGCCGTGGCGGTGAGCGCCTCGACGGTGTTCTTCTCCGCGCTCGCCGGGTTCAGCTTCGCCAAGCTGAGCTTCCGCGGACGGCAGGCGCTGTACCTCACGGTCATCGCGACGCTCGCGATCCCCGCGCAGGTGGGCACCATCCCGATGTTCGTCATGATGAACGACCTCGGCTGGATCGACTCCCTGCTCGCGCTCGCCGTGCCGGGACTCGTGGGCGCCTTCGGCGTGTTCTGGATGACCCAGTACCTGCAGGAAGCGCTGCCGTTCGAGCTCATCGAGGCCGCGCGCGTCGACGGCGCCTCGCTGTTCCGCACGTTCTGGTCGATCGCGATGCCCGCGGCCCGTCCGGCCGCCGCGACGCTCGCGCTGTTCACGTTCGTCGGCTCCTGGAACAGCTTCTTCTGGCCGGCGGTCGTCATGCGCTCGCAGCTGACGATGCCGCTGGTGATCCCGCAGCTGCGCGGTGCGTTCACGACCGACACCGGGCTCGTGATGTCCGGCGTCTTCCTCGTCGCCGCCCCGCTGCTCGTGGTGTTCGTGTTCGCCGGCAAGCAGCTGGTCTCCGGCGTCATGGCGGGCGCCGTCAAGGGCTGACGCCGGCGCCGGCCCGGGGGAGAGGGCCCGCGCCACCCGCGCCGGGGCGGGCGCCGTGCCATGCGGCCGCCCGGCGTGCGGGGTCCGCG
>NZ_JACEXH010000094.1:0-13091 GCF_014525465.1 Actinotalea sp. JY-7885
GGCGGCCGGCGCCCCGGGATAGGACGCGCGGCGGTCAGCCGCGCGCCGCCGCCGCGGCGGCGAACCGCTCGAGCCCCGCGAGGGCCGGCGGGACGAGCGTGCCCAGCACCGCGGGTGCCCGGGCGGCGAGGTCGCGGACGCGGTGCGTGGCCAGGTCCGTCGCCATCTCGGGGGTCGCGAGCCAGGTGCGCAGGAGGTCGGCGTCGACCTCCAGGTGGAACTGGAGCCCGAGCGCGCTGCCGGCCCGGAACGCCTGCACCGGGGTCGCGGGCGTGCTCGCGAGGAGCGTCGCGCCCGTCGGCAGGTCGGCGGCGTCGCTGTGCCAGTGCAGCACGGTGGGCCGCTGCCCGAGGGGCGCCAGGACCGGGTCGTGCTCGACCACCTCGACCGGGGCGAACCCGATCTCGGTGCCGTGGGCCCGGTGCACGGGTGCGCCGAGGGCGCGGGCGAGCAGCTGCATCCCGAGGCAGATGCCCAGCACCGGCACGTCGGCGTCCACGGCGTCCGCGAGCAGCCGGCGCTCGGCGCGCAGGCCGGGGTAGCGCTCGTCGTCGTCGGCGCTCATCGGGCCGCCCATGACGACGACTCCCGCGAGGTCTGCCGGCGCCGGCAGGTCCGGGTGCTCCTCGTCGAGGACGATCCGCGTGGTGCGCTGGTGGTCGCCGAGCACGCGGGCCACCAGTCCCGGCCCCTCCCACGGCGCGTGCTGGAGCACGAGGACCGGCCGCGTGGGCCGGTGACGGTGCCGACCCCGGCGCGCGCCCGCCTCGCGGGTGGTGGGGCGCTCGGGGGTCACGGGCCGAGCCTAGGGGCGGGGACGCGAATGCGCCCCGCGGTCAGGGCCTCGCCGAGACCGTCCGGCCGCGGTCCCAGGGCTCCGTCCAGCCGAGCTCGTCGAACAGGCGGTCGACGACGAGCGCCGTGAAGCCCCACACGAGGTGGTCGCCCACCACGAAGGCGGGGCCCCGGGGCCGCGGCGGCGAGCCGACCGTGGCCGTGCGGCGGTGGGCGGGGTCCAGGAGGTCGGCGACGGGCGCCCGGAACACGTGGGCGGACTCCTGACGGTCGACCACGCCCACCGGCGACGGCCGCGCCCACCACGCCAGCACGGGGGTCACCCGGTGGCGGCTCACGGGCAGGGAGAGCTCGCCGAGCGTGCCGAGCACCTCGACGCCGCCCGGGTCGAGGCCGGTCTCCTCGGCCGCCTCCCGCAGGGCGGCGTCGACCGGACCGCCGTCGGTCGGGTCGATGCGGCCTCCGGGGAAGGCCACCTCGCCCGCGTGGTGCGTGAGGGAGGAGGCGCGACCCACGAGCAGCAGGTCCAGGTCGGCGGGGACGGCGTCCGACCGGTGCCGGGCGTCGACCCGGTCGAGCGCCCCGAACAGCACGAGCACCGCCGCCGGCCGCGACGCGGCCTCGGGGGTCGGCCAGCCGGGCCACGCCAGGCCGCGGGCCGCGAGCTCGGCGAGCCGCTCGCGGGCGGGTCCGGTGCTCACCAGCCGTGCGGGAGGGGCCGGCCCTCGTCGTAGCCCGCCGCCGACTGCACCCCGACGACCGCGCGCTCGGTGAACTCCTCGAGCGTCGTCGCCCCCGTGTAGGTCAGCGCGCTGCGCAGGCCGGAGGTGATCTGGTCGAGGAGGTCCTCGACGCCCGGGCGCCGCGGGTCGAGGTACATCCGGGAGGACGAGATGCCCTCCTCGTACAGGCCCTTGCGCGCGCGCTCGAACGCCGAGCCCCCGACGGTGCGGGCCGCGACCGCGCGCGCCGACGCCATCCCGAAGCTCTCCTTGTACAGCCGGCCGTCGCCGTCCGCATGCAGGTCGCCCGGGCTCTCGTGCGTGCCCGCGAACCAGGAGCCGATCATCACCTGCGACGCGCCAGCGGCGAGCGCGAGCGCGACGTCGCGCGGGTGCCGCACGCCGCCGTCGGCCCACACGTGGGCGCCGAGGCGACGCGCCTCGGCCGCGCAGTCTAGGACCGCGGAGAGCTGCGGGCGCCCGACGGCGGTCATCATGCGCGTCGTGCACATCGCGCCAGGGCCCACGCCGACCTTGACGATGTCCGCGCCCGCCTCGACCAGGTCGCGGGTGCCCTCCGCGGTGACGACGTTGCCCGCCACCACGGGGACGCCCGGTGACAGGCCGCGCACCGCCGCGAGGGCCTCGAGCATCTTGCGCTGGTGGCCGTGCGCGGTGTCCACCACGAGCACGTCGACGCCGGCGTCGAGCAGCGCCGCGGCCTTGCCGCGCACGTCGCCGTTGATGCCGACAGCGGCGCCGACGCGCAGGCGTCCTGCGGCGTCCAGGGCGGGGGCGTAGATGGAGCTGCGCAGCGCGCCCTTGCGCGTCAGCACGCCGACCAGGACACCCTCGGCGACGACGGGCACGAAGCGGCGGCGCGAGCGGTGCAGCTGCTCGAACGCCCGCTCCAGGCCGTCCGGCGCCGAGACGACGCTCGCCTCGACCACCGTGGGGTCCGGCGTCATCACCTCGCCGACCTGGGTGAAGCGGTCGACGCCGCTGCAGTCGGCCTCGGTCACGACCCCGACCGGCCGCCCGTCGGCGACGACCACGGCGGCGCCGTGCGCGCGCTTGCCGATGAGGGTCAGGGCGGTGTGCACGGTGTCCGTCGGGGAGACGAGGACCGGGCTCTCCAGCACGGTGTGGCGGGCCTTGACGGTGGCCACGACGTCGGCGACCACGTCGACCGGGATGTCCTGGGGGATGATCGCCAGGCCGCCGCGCCGGGCGACGGTCTCGGCCATGCGTCGCCCGGACACCGCCGTCATGTTGGCGACGACGACGGGGACGGTGGTGCCGGTGCCGTCCTGCGTGGCGAGGTCGACGTCGAACCGTGACGTCACCTCCGAGCGTGAGGGGACGAGGAACGCGTCGCCGTAGGTGAGGTCGGCGGTCGGCTGGTGGCCGGGCAGGAAGCGCATGCCGACAGCGTACGGAGCGCGTCGCGCGCGCGGCAGGGTGCCGCCCCGCGGGCCCTCCACCGGGCGCGCGCCGTACGATGTCGAGATGCCTCTCCTGCCCGGGATCACCTCGCCGGCCGCGCTCCGTGCGTTGCGACCCGCGCAGCTCGACGCGCTCGCCCGCGAGATCCGCGAGTTCCTCATCCAGTCCGTGTCCCGCACGGGCGGGCACCTCGGTCCGAACCTCGGCGTGGTCGAGCTGACGGTCGCGCTGCACCGCGTGTTCGAGTCCCCGCGGGACACGCTGGTGTTCGACACCGGCCACCAGTCCTACGTCCACAAGATCCTCACGGGGCGCGCCGACTTCTCCGAGCTGCGCCGCCGCGGCGGGCTGTCCGGCTACCCCAGCCGCACGGAGTCCGAGCACGACGTGGTCGAGAACTCGCACGCCTCGACCGCGCTGAGCTGGGCCGACGGGATCGCGCGCGCCAACGCGCTCCAGGGCCGCACCGACCGCCACGTCGTCGCGGTGATCGGCGACGGGGCGCTGACCGGCGGCATGGCGTGGGAGGCGCTGAACAACATCGCGTCCGGCCAGGACCGCCGGCTCGTCATCGTGGTCAACGACAACGGCCGGTCCTACGACCCCACCATCGGCGGCCTGGCGCACCACCTCGACGTGCTGCGCACGACCCGCGGCTACGAGGACGTGCTCGCGTGGGGCAAGCGCACCCTGCGTCGCTCCGGCCCGCCCGGCCGTCTCGCGTACGAGGCGCTGCACGGCCTGAAGAAGGGCATCAAGGACGTCGTCGCGCCGCAGGGCATGTTCGAGGACCTCGGCATCAAGTACGTCGGGCCCGTCGACGGGCACGACGTCGGCCAGGTCGAGCACGCGCTGCGCCGGGCGCGCGCCTTCGGCGGCCCGGTGATCGTGCACGTCATCACCGAGAAGGGCCGGGGCTACGTCCCCGCCGAGCAGGACGTCGCGGACCGGTTCCACGCCGTGGGCAAGATCCACCCCGAGACGGGCCTGCCCGTCGCGCCGTCGCGGTTCGGCTGGACCTCGGTCTTCGCCGACGAGATGGTCGCGATCGGCCGTCGGCGGCCCGACGTCGTCGCCCTCAGCGCCGCGATGCTCCAGCCCGTCGGGCTCGCGCCCTTCGCGGCGGAGTTCCCCGACCGCGCGTTCGACGTCGGCATCGCGGAGCAGCACGCCGTGACGTCCGCCGCGGGCATGGCCTACGCGGGACTGCACCCGGTCGTCGCGCTCTACGCGACGTTCCTCAACCGCGCGTTCGACCAGGTGCTCATGGACGTGGCGCTGCACCGTGCCGGCGTCACCTTCGTGCTCGACCGCGCCGGCCTGACCGGGGACGACGGGGCGAGCCACAACGGCATGTGGGACATGGCGCTGCTGCGCGTCGTGCCAGGCCTGCGCCTGGCGGCCCCGCGCGACGAGGAGCGCCTGCGGGCCGCGCTGCGTGCCGCGGTGGACGTCGACGACGCGCCGACGGTCGTGCGCTACCCCAAGGGTCCGCTCCCGGACGCCCTGCCGGCGGTCGAGAGCCTCGAGCAGGTGGACGTGCTCGCCCGGCACGTGCCGGACGGCGGTGAGCCCGCCGCGTCGGTGCTCGTGGTCGGCGTCGGCCCGATGGCGCACACCGCCGTGGAGGTCGGCGCCCTGCTGGCGGCCGAGGGCCACGCCGTGAGCGTCGTCGACCCGCTCTGGGTGCTGCCCGTGCCCACGACCCTGGTCAAGCTGGCGGGGGAGCACGACCACGTCGTGGTCATCGAGGACGGGCTCGTCGAGGGGGGTGTCGGTGCGATGCTCGCGCAGCGGTGCGCCGAGGCCGGCCTGACGGTGCCGGTCCAGCCCGTCGGCATCCCGCTGGGGTTCCTCGACCACGCGACGCGCTCGCAGCTGGTGGAGCAGCTGCGGCTCCGGGCGCCGGACGTGGCGCAGGACGTCCTCGGGCAGCTCCGCACGCGATGAGCCGTGGGCCCTCGACCGGCACGAGGAGTCGAAGGTCCCAGGTCGTCCCATGAATTGACGCGTAGCGTCGACGATGTCAGAGACCGACCACGGAGGAGCGCAGCGCGCATGGCCATCACCGCAGACACCACAACGGTCGTCCAGCCCGAGCCCGACGCCCCGCAGCGTGCGTGGCAAGGTTTCGTCGTGGGTCCGTGGCAGGACCAGGTCGACGTCCGGGACTTCATCCAGCGCAACTACACCCCGTACTCGGGCGACGCGTCGTTCCTCGCCGGGCCGACCGAGCGCACCACGGGCATCTGGAAGCGGCTGTGCGAGATGTTCCCCGCCGAGCGCGAGCGCGGCGTCTACGACGTCGACGCGAAGACGCCCTCGTCGATCACCGCCCACGCGCCCGGGTACATCGACAAGGACAACGAGCTCATCGTCGGCCTGCAGACGGACGCGCCGCTCAAGCGCGCGATCATGCCGTACGGCGGCTGGCGCATGGTGGAGAACGCCCTCAAGACCTACGGGTACGAGCCCGACCCCGAGACGGCGAAGATCTTCACCGAGTACCGCAAGACCCACAACGCCGGCGTCTTCGACGTCTACCCGCCCGACGTGCGTGCCGCGCGCAGCTCGCACCTCGTCACCGGCCTGCCGGACGCCTACGGCCGCGGCCGGATCATCGGCGACTACCGTCGCGTCCCGCTCTACGGCGTCGACGCCCTGATCGAGGCGAAGAAGCTCGAGCGGGCCGAGCTCGACATGGAGCGTTCGACCGAGGACGTCATCCGCGAGCGCGAGGAGAACGCGGAGCAGATCCGCGCCCTCGGCGAGCTCAAGCAGATGGCCGCGAGCTACGGCTACGACATCTCCCGGCCGGCGAGGACGGCACGCGAGGCCGTCCAGTGGCTCTACTTCGCCTACCTCGGCGCGGTCAAGGAGCAGAACGGCGCGGCCATGTCGCTGGGCCGCACGTCGACGTTCCTCGACATCTACCTCGAGCGGGACCTCGCCGCGGGGCGCCTCACCGAGGAGCAGGCGCAGGAGCTCATCGACGACCTCGTCATCAAGCTCCGCATCGTCCGCTTCCTGCGCACGCCCGAGTACGACGCCCTCTTCTCGGGCGACCCGACGTGGGTCACCGAGTCGATCGGCGGCCTCGGCGAGGACGGCCGGCCGCTCGTGACGCGCACGTCCTTCCGCTACCTGCAGACCCTGTACAACCTGGGCCCGGCCCCGGAGCCGAACCTCACGGTGTTCTGGAGCCACAAGCTCCCCGAGGGCTTCAAGCGGTTCTGCGCCCAGGTCTCCATCGACACGTCCGCGATCCAGTACGAGTCGGACGACCTCATCCGCTCGCAGTGCGGCGACGACGCGGCCATCGCGTGCTGCGTCTCGGCGATGACCGTCGGCAAGCAGATGCAGTTCTTCGGGGCGCGGGTCAACCTCGCCAAGGGCCTGCTGTACGCGATCAACGGCGGCCGCGACGAGGTGTCGGGCAAGCAGATCGCCCCGCTGGCCGCGCCGATCACCGGTGACGTGCTGGACTACGACGAGGTGCGGGCGGCCTATGACAAGCTGCTCGACTGGCTCGCCCAGACCTACGTGGACGCCCTGAACTGCATCCACTGGTCCCACGACAAGTACGCGTACGAGCGCATCGAGATGGCCCTGCACGACCGGGCCGTCCTGCGGACGCTCGCGTGCGGCATCGCCGGCCTCTCGGTCGCGACCGACTCGCTGTCGGCGATCAAGTACGCCACGGTGCGTCCCGTCCGGGACGAGACCGGGCTCGTCGTGGACTACGAGGTCGAGGGCGAGTTCCCGACCTACGGCAACGACGACGACCGCGCCGACGACATCGCGGTCGAGCTCGTCCGCGACTTCATGGAGAAGGTGCGGCGCCAGCCGACGTACCGCAACGCGAAGCACACGCAGTCGGTCCTGACCATCACGTCCAACGTCGTCTACGGCAAGCACACCGGCAACACGCCGGACGGGCGCCGCGCCGGCGAGCCGTTCGCCCCGGGCGCCAACCCCATGAACGGGCGCGACTCGCACGGCATGCTCGCCAGCGCGCTGTCGGTCGCGAAGCTGCCGTACTCCGAGGCCCAGGACGGCATCTCCCTGACCTCGACGGTCGTGCCCTCGGGCCTCGGTCGCAACCGTGACGAGCAGGTGACGAACCTCGTCGGTCTGCTCGACGCGTACGACGTCTCCCACGGCTTCCACATGAACATCAACGTGCTCAACCGCGAGACGCTCGAGGACGCGATGGAGCACCCGGAGAACTACCCGCAGCTGACCATCCGGGTCTCCGGGTACGCCGTGAACTTCGTCCGGCTCACGCGCGAGCAGCAGCTCGACGTGCTGTCGCGGACGTTCCACGGCGCGCTCTGACGCACGGCTGACCGACCCCGACGGGGCGTGGCGCTACGGCGCCGCGCCCCGTCGGCGCGTCACGCCGCGATGAGTTCGCGCGACGCGGGGAGTCGGCACACTCGGCGGGCGCACGAGCGTCCGGCGCCGAGCGACAGGAGTCCCGCGATGACCTCCACGACGACGAGCACCCACACCCTCGAGGTGCCGGGCGCGACCCTGACGTACGACGTGCGGGGCCCGCTCCCGACCGCCGACGGCGTCCCGCCGCTGCTGCTCGTCGGCCAGCCGATGGACGCGAGCGGCTTCGGGACGCTGGCGTCGTACTTCCCGGACCGGACCGTCATCACGTACGACCCCAGGGGACTGGGCCGCAGCGTGCGCAGCGACGGCAGCGTCGAGCAGCGTCCGGAGCAGCAGGCCGACGACCTGCACCGGCTGGTCGCCGCGCTCGGCGCGGGGCCCGTCGACCTGTTCGGCTCCAGCGGCGGCGCGACCACGTCACTCGCACTCATCACCGCCCACCCGCAGGACGTCCGGCAGGTCGTCGCCCACGAGCCGCCCCTGATCGCCGTCTTGCCGGACGCGGACCACGCCGCCGACCTCTGGCGGCGCGTCCGGGACACCTACGACGCGCGGGGCTGGGGCTGGGGCATGGCCGCGTTCGTTGCCATGACGTCCTGGCCCGGCGAGCTCACCCCCGCGGTCCTCGCCGAGCTCCCCGACCCGGCCGCGTTCGGGATGCCGGGCGAGGACGACGGGACGCGCGTCGACCCCCTGCTGTCGGGCGCGTCCGACCCGGTGGTGGCCTACCGGCCGGACGTCGCGGCGCTCGCGGCGGCGCCGGTGCGGCTCGTCGTGGCCGCGGGGATCGAGAGCGCCGACACGATGACGTGGCGCACCTCGCAGGCGCTCGCCGCCTCGCTCGGCCGTGAGCTCGCGGTCTTCCCGAGCAACCACGGCGGCTTCCTCGGTGACGAGTTCGGCATGCCGGGTCAGCCCGAGGCGTTCGCCGCGCGGCTGCGCGAGGTCCTGGACGCCGGCGTCTGAGGCGGCCGTGGGGAGCGCGAGGACATTCGTCCCATGACTATGGGGCCGTGATCGACCATGATGGAGGCATGAGCACAGCAACCGTCGAGGGCGCACCCGTGATCGAGCTCACCGAGCCCGTCGTGGCCGGCTCGCACGAGCGCGCGACGGCCGGCACGGCGGGCCTGGAGCTGGCCGACCTGGACCGCTCGGCCCGGTTCGCGCAGATGCGCGCCGGAGAGATCGGCTCGCTGCACTCCTGGGAGCTCGTCACCGCCGTGGACGGCCCGGGGACGCGGATGACGGCGTTCCTGTCCGGGTGCCCCCTGCGCTGCCTCTACTGCCACAACCCCGACACGATGGAGATGCGGCGCGGCGAGCCCGTCACGGCCGACGAGCTGCTGGCCCGCGTGCGGCGCTACGTGCCGGTGCTCAAGGTCACCGGCGGCGGCCTGACGCTCTCGGGCGGCGAGCCGCTCATGCAGCCGGCGTTCGTGGCGCGGATGCTGCGGGGCGCCAAGGAGATGGGCCTGCACACGGCGATCGACACGTCCGGCTACCTCGGGGCCCACTGCACCGACGCCATGCTCGACGACATCGACCTCGTCCTGCTCGACGTGAAGTCGGGGGACCCCGAGACCTACAAGCGCGTGACGGGCCGCGACCTGCAGCCCACGCTGGACTTCGGCCGGCGGCTCGCCGCCCGGGGCACCGAGATCTGGATCCGCTTCGTGCTCGTCCCCGGCGTGACCGACGACGAGGCGAACGTGGAGGCGGTCGCCGAGTACGTCGCGAGCCTGTCGAGCGTGTCCCGCGTCGAGGTGCTCCCGTTCCACCAGATGGGGCGGGACAAGTGGGATCAGCTCGGCCTGCGCTACGAGCTGGACGGGGTGCCGGCGCCCGACGCCGCCCTCGTCGAGCGCGTGCGCGGCCAGTTCCGCGCCCGCGGCCTGACGACCTTCTGAGGTCCGCCGGGGCGCGGCCCGACCTCCGCACGGCCTGACCGCACGGCCCGACCTCCGCACGGCCGAACCCCCGTCGTGCGGGTCCGGCCGCGCGGCGCCTCAGGCCCGGGCGACGTCAGCGGTCCCGGGCGCCAGGAGGCGTCGGCCCAGCACGCGCTCGGACCACCCGCTGCGGTCCAGGTACGGGCAGATGCCGCCCAGGTGCAGCGGCCAGCCGGCGCCGAGCACCATGCACAGGTCGATCTGCTCGGGTCCGTCGACCACGCCCTCCTCGAGCATGAGCCCGATCTCCTGGGCGAGGCCGGCGAGCACGGCGTCGAGCACGCCCTGCTCGTCCAGCGCACCCGCGCCGCCGGGCTCGCCGAAGGCGTCCTGGATCGCGGGGTCCACGTCGGCCTCGGCGCCGGACCCGTCCGGCTCGGGCACGACGCGACGCCCCTCGGCGGCGAGCCGCTCGAGCCCGGGGGAGAGCGGGTAGCGCTCGCCCAGGTCCTCGTGCAGCGAGCGCAGCACGTGCAGCGCCACCGGGAGCCCGACGAGCTGGATCAGCGCGAACGGGCCCATGGGCAGCCCCAGCGGGCGCAGCGCCGAGTCGGCGACCGTCACGGGCGTGCCGCGCTCGACCGCACCGGCCACCTCGGCGAGCATCCGCAGCAGGAGGCGGTTGACGACGAAGCCCGGCCGGTCGGCCACGCCGACCGCCGTCTTGCCGAGCTGCTGGGCGACGGCGAAGGCCGTCGCGACCGCGGCGTCCGACGACGCCTGCGTGCGCACCACCTCGACCAGCGGCATCTGCGCGACCGGGTTGAAGAAGTGCAGGCCGACGACGCGCTCCGGGTGGCGCAGGTGCGCGCCCATCTGCGTGACGGACAGCGCCGAGGTGTTGGTGGCGAGCACCGCGTCGGGGGCGATGACGTCCTCGAGCTCGGCGAACACGCGCTGCTTGAGGGAGAGCACCTCCGTGACCGCCTCGACCACGAGGTCGGCGCCCGCGAGGGTTCCCAGGTCGGTGCTGACCTGCACCGACGCCAGGATCCGGTTGGCCTCCGCCTCGTCGATGCGCCCCTTGCGCACGAGCTGCTCGACCTGGCGCCGGACGTGGGCCAGGCCGGCGGCCACCCGCTCGTCGTCGATCTCCCGCATGTGCACCGGCACGCGCAGGCGCCGGGCGACGAGCACCGCGAGCTGCCCGGCCATGAGCCCGGCGCCGACGATGCCGACGCTGCGCACCGGGCGCGCGAGCTCGGCCGCCGGCGCCCCCGCCGGGCGCCGGGCCTTGCGGGTCGTGAGGTCGAACGCGTAGAGCCCCGCCCGCAGCTGGTCGCTCATGATCAGCTCGGTGAGTGCCGCGTCCTCGGCCGCGTACGCGGTGTCGCGGTCCGCCGTGCGGGCGGCCGCGAGCAGGTCCAGCGCGCGGTAGGGCGCGGCCTTGGCGCCGTGCAGCCGGCGGTCGAGCTGCGCCCGCGCGGCGCCGACGACGGCGTCCCACTCCGCCTGGCCGTCGAGCGGCCGCCGCTCGACCACCACGCGCCCGGCGAGCACGTCGGCCGCCCACCGCACCGACTCCTCGAGGAAGTCGGCGGGGTGCAGCACGACGTCGACGAGCCCCGTCTCGAGCGCCTCGGCCGCCTTGGTCATGCGGTTGTTCGCGAGCGGACGCGTCAGCACCAGGTCCACGGCACCGCGGATCCCCAGGAGCCGCGGCACCTCCCAGCAGCCGCCCCACCCGGGCACGAGACCGAGGAACGCCTCGGGCAGCGCGAGCGCCGCCACGTCGGCCGCCACGGTGCGGTAGGTGCACGCGAGCGCGACCTCGAGTCCGCCGCCGAGCGCCGCGCCGTTGACGAAGGCGAACGTGGGCACGCCCATCTCGCCGAGCAGGCGGTAGGTGGCGTGCCCCAGCTCGGCGATGGCGCGCGCCTGCGCGTCGTCGGTGATCCCCGCGACGCCGCGCAGGTCCGCCCCGGCGGCGAGGTAGTACGGCTTGCCGGTGACCGCGACGGCGCGGATCTCGCCCGCCTGCGCCCGGGACCGCTGGGCCAGCAGGGCCTCGCGCAGCTCGGTCAGACCACCGGGGCCCAGCGTGGTGGGCTTGGTGTGGTCGAAGCCGTTGTCGAGGGTGACCAGCGCGAGGAGGCCGCCGTCGGGCAGCGCGACGTCGCGCACCAGCGCGTGCGTCACACGCTCCTGCGGCGCGGCGGGCGTGGTGGTCGTCGTCTCGCTCATGCCTGCTCCTCCGACGTCGCGGCCGTGTTCTCCCAGATGACGGTGCCGCCCTGGCCCAGCCCGACGCACATCGTCGTCATCCCGTACCGGACGTCCGGACGCTCGGCGAGCTGGCGCGCGAGCTGCGTCATGAGGCGCACGCCCGACGACGCGAGCGGGTGCCCGACGGCGATGGCGCCGCCCCACGGGTTGACGCGCGGGTCCTCGTCGTCGATCCCGAACGCGTCGAGGAAGGAGAGCACCTGCACGGCGAACGCCTCGTTGATCTCGATGAGGCCGATGTCGTCCATCGTCAGACCCGCGCGGTCGAGCGCGCGCTGCGTGGACGGGACCGGGCCGAGGCCCATGACCGCGGGGTCGACGCCCGCGTAGGCGAACGAGACGAGCCGCATGCTGCCGCCGAGCCCGAGCTCGTGGGCGACCTCCTCGGCCGCGAGCAGGCACATCGTCGCGCCGTCGGTGAGCGGTGCGCTCGTCGCGGCGGTGACGCGTCCGCCCGCGCGGAAGGGCGTCGGCAGGCTCGCGACCGTCTCGAGCGTAGTGCCGGGGCGCGGCGGCTCGTCGGCGGTCGCCAGGCCCCAGCCGCGCGCGGGGTCGCGCACGGCGATCGGCACGAGGTCGGGCGTGATCCGCCCGGCGGCGAGCGCCGCGGCGTAGCGCTCCTGGCTGCGGACGCCGTAGGCGTCGGCACGCTCGCGCGTCAGGGCGGGGTAGTGGTCGTGCAGGTTCTCGGCCGTGCGGCCCATGACCAGGGCGTCGGCGCTGACGAGGCGCTCGGCGACGAACCGGGGGTTCGGGTCCGCGTCGCCGCCCATCGGGTGGTGGCCCATGTGCTCCACGCCGCCCGCGAGCACGACGTCCTGCGCGCCGACGCCGATCGCCGAGGCGGTCGCGGTGACCGCCGTCATGGCCCCGGCGCACATGCGCTCGACGGCGAAGCCGGGCACCTCGCGCGGCAGGCCGGCGAGCATCGCCACCGTGCGGCCGAGGGTCAGGCCCTGGTCGCCCGTCTGGGTCGTCGCGGCGATCGCGACCTCGTCGATGCGCTCGGGCGGCAGCCCGGGGTTGCGCCGCAGCAGCTCGCGGACGGCCTTGACCGCGAGGTCGTCGGCGCGGGTGTGGGCGTAGAGCCCGTCGGGCTTGGCCCGCCCGAAGGGGGTGCGGACGCCGTCGACGAAGACGACCTCGCGGACGGGGCGTGGGGGACGCGCGGGCATCGTGCCTCCAGGCTCGGACGACGTCGTCCGGTCGGGTCCAGCAGGGTAGTTACCGGAGAGTAACAAAGGCCGCGACGAGCGGCGGCGTCACCAGCTCGACCTGCCAGGGCCGCGCCCCGCCGTCGCGCAGGAAGCGCGCCACCGTGTCCGCGTCGAGCTCGGCGGGCGGGGTCCAGCACAGCCGCCGCAGCAGGTCCGGCTGGAGCAGGTTCTCGACCGGCACCTGGTACTCCTCGCCGAGCGCGGTGACGACGCCCCGCGCTGCGGCCAGGCGGGCGGCGGCGGCGGGGTCGCGGTCCGGCCACGACCGGGGCGGCGGGGGAGCGTCCGTGCGCGGACCGCGCAGCGGCGGCAGCTCGGACTCCGGCAGGGCG
>NZ_JACEXH010000095.1:0-12972 GCF_014525465.1 Actinotalea sp. JY-7885
GTCGAGGGCCGAGTCGGCCACGAGGTGGTGCGGGGCGGTGTGGGTGACGCGCACGGCGACCAGGTCGCCCGGCCGCGGCACGTCCGGCGCGACGTCGACCGCGGCGCGCGGGTCCAGGCCGTCGGGGCGCGGCTCGGGGACCGACCCCGGCGGGGTCGCCAGGTGGACCAGGCGGTTGTCCGCCGCGCGGCCCGTGACTCGCAGGGTGGCCCCGTCCTTGCGTCCGGTGCCCTCCGCGACGAGCACCTCGACGACGCGACCCAGCTGGGTCGCGTTCTCGCGCGCGGAGACGGCCTCCTGGAGCGCGATCAGGCGCTCGTAACGCTCCTGGACGACCTCCTTGGGCAGCTGCTCGGGCAGGTCCGCCGCCGGCGTGCCGGGACGCGGCGAGTACTGGAACGTGAACGCCGAGGTGAAGCGGGAGGCCTCCACCACGCGCAGCGTCTGCGCGAAGTCCTCCTCCGTCTCCCCCGGGAAGCCGACGATGATGTCGGTCGTGATCGCCGCGTCGGGCATCGCGGCCCGCACGCGGTCGAGGATGCCGAGGAACTTCTCCGAGCGGTACGAGCGGCGCATCGCGCGCAGCACGCGGTCCGAGCCCGACTGCAGCGGCATGTGCAGCTGCGGCATGACGGTGGGCGTGGCCGCCATCGCCTCGATGACGTCGTCGGTGAAGGCCGCGGGGTGGGGCGAGGTGAACCGCACGCGCTCGAGCCCCGGCACGGCGCCGACGGCGCGCAGCAGCTTGGCGAACGCGCCGCGGTCCCCGAACTCGACGCCGTAGCTGTTGACGTTCTGCCCCAGCAGCGTGACCTCGATGGCCCCCGCGGCGACCAGTGCCTCGACCTCGGCGAGGATCTCCCCGGGCCGGCGGTCCCGCTCCTTGCCGCGCAGGTGCGGCACGATGCAGAAGGTGCACGTGTTGTTGCAGCCCACGCTGATCGACACCCAGCCCGCGTACACGGACTCGCGGCGCGTGGGAAGGGTCGAGGGGAAGACCTGGAGCGACTCGGCGATCTCGACCTGCGCCGCGGCGTTGTGGCGCGCGCGCTCGAGCAGCACGGGCAGCGCGTCCAGGTTGTGCGTGCCGAAGACGACGTCGACCCAGGGCGCCTTCTCGACGATGACCGACCGGTCCTTCTGGGCCAGGCAGCCGCCGACGGCGATCTGCATGCCGGGCCGCGCCGCCTTGACCGACGCGAGGTGCCCGAGGTTGCCGTAGAGGCGCGTCGCAGCGTTCTCGCGCACCGCGCAGGTGTTGATGACCACGACGTCGGCCCGTGACGACGCGGCGTCCTGCGCGCTCGCGGGCACGTACCCGGCCGCCTCGAGCATGCCGGCCATGTGCTCCGAGTCGTGCACGTTCATCTGGCAGCCGAGCGTGCGCACCACGTAGGTGGGCGGGGCGGCCGCGCCCGGCGAGGTCGGGGCGGGCGCGGGGGTGGGCAGGGTCGTCGTCATGGCCCCACCAGGGTACGGCGCGTGCCGCCTAGACGATTCCTTGACCGGCCGATGCCGACTTGTGACCAGGTTGGCAGTGTCGCGGCTGGCCGGGGCCCGGTTCGTCCCCCTAGGTTCAGCAGATGGTGTCTGCAGCATCCGATCCCGTGCCCACCCCCGGACCTTCGTCCCTGGGCGAGCCGCTCGTCGTCCTGGACAAGGTCAACAAGTACTTCGGGGCCCTCCACGTCCTGCGGGACATCGACCTCACGGTGCGGCGCGGGGAGGTCGTGGTCGTCATCGGCCCCTCCGGGTCGGGCAAGTCGACGCTGTGCCGGACCATCAACCGCCTCGAGACCATCGACAGCGGGACCATCACGATCGACGGCCAGCCGCTGCCCGCCGAGGGCAAGGCGCTCGCCCGCCTGCGGGCCGACGTCGGCATGGTGTTCCAGTCGTTCAACCTCTTCGCGCACAAGACGGTCCTCGAGAACGTCACGCTCGGACCGATCAAGGCCAAGGGCGTGCGCCGCGCGGACGCCCAGCGCAACGCCATGGAGCTGCTCGAGCGCGTCGGCGTGGCCGACCAGGTGCAGAAGCTGCCCGCCCAGCTCTCCGGGGGCCAGCAGCAGCGCGTGGCGATCGCCCGGGCGCTCGCCATGAACCCGAAGGTCATGCTCTTCGACGAGCCGACGTCGGCGCTCGACCCGGAGATGATCAACGAGGTGCTCGACGCCATGGTGTCCCTGGCCTCCGAGGGCATGACGATGATCGTGGTCACGCACGAGATGGGCTTCGCGCGCCGGGCCGCGCACCGCGTCGTCTTCATGGACGCCGGCCAGATCGTCGAGGAGGCGGAGCCCGAGACGTTCTTCACCGCCCCCCGCAGCGAGCGCGCCCAGGACTTCCTGTCCAAGATCCTCACCCACTAGGCCCGAGCCCCGGCGCGGCCGCCCCCGCCCGACCGACCCAACCGATCAGACCCCGCACCCAGGGGTGAACACGACACGAAGGGACGACCCCATGCGCTCACGGAGAGGAGCCGTCGCGGTGATCGCCGCGATGACGCTCGCACTGACCGCCTGCAGCAGCGACACCGACGAGCCGGCCGAGGAGGACGCGGCCGCGGAGGGCGACGCCACCGAGGGCGCCGCCGCGGACTTCCCCGAGGGATCCACGATGGCCGAGCTGGCCGAGGCCGGGTCCATCACCATCGGCACGAAGTTCGACCAGCCCCTGTTCGGGCTCGTCGGGCCCGACGGCGTGCCGCAGGGCTTCGACGTGGAGATCGCCAAGCTCATCGCCGCCGAGCTCGGGATCGACGAGGACGGCATCGAGTGGGTCGAGACGACGTCGCAGGTCCGTGAGGACTTCATCGAGACGGGCCAGGTCGACTTCATCGTCGCGACGTACACGATCAACGACGACCGCAAGGAGCGGATCTCCTTCGCCGGCCCGTACTACGAGGCCGGCCAGTCGATCCTCACCCTCGCGGAGAACGAGGACATCGAGGGACCGGACGACCTCGCGGGCACGAAGGTCTGCACCGTCTCCGGCTCGACCCCCGAGAAGAACCTGCTCGAGAACTTCCCCGACACCGAGGTCGTGCCCTTCGGCACGTACGCCGAGTGCATCGACCCGCTGCGCAACGGCCAGGTGGACGCGGTCTCCACGGACAACGTCATCCTCGCCGGCTTCGCCGCCGACAACGACGACCTCGAGGTGCGGGGCGAGCCCTTCACCGAGGAGCCGTACGGCATCGGCCTCGCCAAGGACGACACCGAGTTCCGCGACTGGATCAACGACACGCTCGAGGCCGCCTACGAGGACGGCCGCTGGACCGAGGCGTGGGAGGCCACGGCCGGGACCGTGCTGCCGACGCCCGAGCCGCCCGCCGTCGACCGCTACTGAGCAGCTCGTCCGCCGCGCGGGGCCCAGCGCCCCGCGCGGCGGACGAGGGCTTCGCCGTCCCACCAGCACCGAGGAGTCGTCCGCGTGGACGTGATCGTCGACAACCTGCCGACGTACCTGCAGGGGTTCGCCACGACCCTGCGGCTGACGTTGTACTCGGGTGCCCTCGCGCTCGTCGCCGGGGTGCTCCTGGCGGCGCTGCGCGTCTCGCCGCTGCGCCCGCTACGGGCGCTGTCCGCCGTCTACGTCGAGGTGCTCCGCAACACCCCGCTCACGCTCGTCTTCTTCGGCCTCGTCTTCGTGGCGCCGCGGTTCGGCCTCATCACCCCCCTCGGCTTCTGGACCGCCGTCATCTGCCTCTCCGCCTACACCGCGGCCTTCGTCAGCGAGGCCGTGCGCTCGGGCATCAACAGCGTCGGCGTGGGTCAGGCCGAGGCCGCCCGCGCGATCGGCCTGACGTTCGGCCAGACCCTCGGCGAGGTGGTCCTGCCCCAGGCGGTGCGCAGCGTGATCCCGCCGCTGATCAACGTCTTCATCGCGCTCGCCAAGAACACCTCGGTCGCCGCCGGCTTCGCCGTGGTCGAGCTCATGGCCACCGGCCGGCGGCTCGGCGTCGCCAACGCCGCCGACGGGCTCTGGGTCCTGGTCGGTGTCGCCGTGTTCTACCTGCTCCTGACCATCCCGCTCGGCCTCGTGGCCGGCGCCGTCGAGCGGAAGGTGGCGTTCTCCCGATGAGTGCCGTCCTGTACGACTCCCCCGGACCCGTCGCCCGCCGGCGCGAGCTCGTCGGCTCCATCGTCGGCACCGTCGTGGTGGTGGCGCTGCTCGCCCTGGCGGCCTGGTACGCCGCGGGCAGGGACGTGTTCGCACCCGACCGCTGGGACGTGCTCTACGACCCGCCGAAGAACCAGTCCGCGGCCGACGTCTGGGCCTTCATGTTCAAGGGACTGGGCGCGACGCTGCGGGCGGCCGCCGTGGCGGCGCCCCTCGCGCTGGTGCTGGGGCTGGTCCTGGCGATGCTGCGCACCGCCCGCCACGCCGCGGTGCGCATCCCCGCGACCGTGGTGATCGAGATGTTCCGCGGCCTGCCCGTGCTGCTGATGATGTTCTTCGGCCTCATCGGCTTCCGCTGGGACGCCTTCGGCGCCGTGGTCTTCGGCCTCACCGTGTACAACATGGCGATCATCGCCGAGATCCTGCGGGCCGGGCTCGCGGCCCTGCCGAAGGGCCAGTCGGAGGCGGCCTACGCCGTCGGCCTCACGCGCCGCCAGACGCTGCTGACCGTCCTGCTCCCCCAGGCCGTGCGCACCATGCTGCCGAGCCTCATCGCGCAGCTCGTCGTGCTCCTCAAGGACTCCTCGCTGGGCTTCATCGTCGGCTACGCCGAGCTGCTCAAGTCGATCCAGAACAACGCGCAGTTCTTCGGCAACAACTACTACGTCGCCCTGTTCGTCGTGGGCGCCGGCATCTACCTCGTGGTGAACCTCAGCCTGTCGTGGCTCGCACGCCGGATCCAGCGGCGCACCACCCGCACCGCGGCCCCGCCGCGTGCCGCCGACACCCTCGCGTCCAACACGATCGGCGGCGGCGGGAGCAGCACGTCCTGAGCCCGTCCCGCGGGCGTGCCGGGTAGGGCGGCGGTGGCGCGGGTCAGCCGGCCGTCGCGCTCGCCCGCAGCTCGCGGATGACGGTCACGGTGATCTCCCCGGGGTAGGAGAGGTCCTTCTCGATCTGGCGCGCGATGTCGGACGCGAGCCCCGGCAGCGCGGTGTCGGCGACGAGCTCGGGCTCCACGACGACCCGCAGCTCGCGCCCCGCGGCCATGGCGACGGCCCGTCGCACGCCGTCGTGCGCGACGACGATGCGCTCGAGGTTCTCCATGCGCTCGACGTACTGGTCCAGCTCCTCCCGGCGGGCGCCGGGACGCGCCGCCGAGCACGTGTCCGCCGCCTGGACGAGGACGGCCTCGACGGACTCCATCGGGACCTCGTCGTGGTGGGCCGCGATCGCGTTGACGACGACCGGCGACTCGCCGAGGCGCCGCGCGAGGTCCGCGCCGACGGTGGCGTGGGTCCCGCCCAGCTCCCCGGTGAGCGCCTTGCCGATGTCGTGCAGGAAGGCCGCGCGGCGCGCCACCTGGGCGTCGGCGCCGATCTCCGCCGCCATGAGCGCGGCGATCTGCGCGCTCTCGACGAGGTGGGCGAGGACGTTCTGCCCGTAGCTGGTGCGCAGGCGCAGCCGACCGAGGACGTCGATCAGCTCCGGGTGCAGGCCGCGCACCCCCGCGCGCTCGGCGGCGTCGTGACCCGCGGCCGCGGCGCGGTCGGCCGTTCCGGCGACCGCCTCGGCGTAGGCGATCTCGATCCGCTGAGGGTGGATGCGGCCGTCCGCGAGGAGGCTCTCGAGGGCGACCGCGGCGACCTCGCGCCGCTCGGGGTCGAAGCTCGACAGCGTCACGGAGTCGGGCGTGTCGTCGATGATGACGTTGACCCCGGTGAGCGCCTCGAAGGTGCGGATGTTGCGCCCCTCCTTGCCGATGATGCGGCCCTTCATCTCCTCGCCCGGCAGCGGCACCACCGTGACGACGCTCTGCGCGCTCGTCGGGCCGGAGACGCGCTGGACGGCCGTGGCGACGACGCGCCGCGCGCGCTCCTCGGCGATGCGCTGGGCACGCGCCTCGATCCGGCGCACGGCCGCGGCGGCCTCGTGGGTCGCGAGCTCGGTGGCCTGGCGCACCTGCTCGGCCCGCGCCTCCTCCGCCGAGAGCCCGCTCATCGCCTCGAGCGCGGCGGCAGCGTCGACGCGAGCCTGCGCGAGGACCCGGGCCGCCTCGGCGCGGTCAGCCTCCGCGGCGGCGGCGCGCGCCTGGGCGCGGTCGAGGGCGTTGCGGGCCTCCTTGCGCTCGGCCGCCACCTCACGCTCGCGCTCCACGACGCGCTCCTCGCGGCGCTGGGCGTCCGAGAGCTGCGCGCGGGCCTCCGTGCGGATGGACACGACGTCGGACGCGGCCTGGCGCCGGGTCGCGGACGCCTCCCGGCGGGCGAGCAGCACGAGGACCAGCGCCACCAGGCAGGCCATCAGCAGGACGACCACGATCACCGTCTCGCCCACGCCAGCCATGTCGCTCTCTTCCGTCGTCGTCGCGCACGCACCGACCGACCGGTCGAGCCGCATGCGTGCGCCGGGGCCGGCGCGTCAGTCCGCGCGGACGTCCCCGGCGTCGTGGTCACTATGGTCCACCATCTCCCGGACCAGCCTCGACGACAGGCCGGAGGAGTACCCCTTGCGTCCGAGCATCGCCATCGCCCGACGCGCCTGGGCCTGCGGGTCGATGTCGGGTCCCGAGCGCCAGCGCCGACGCAGCAGCTCGCGCGCTGCGCGCTCCTCGGTCTCGTCGTCGACCTGGGCGAGCGCCGCCTCGGCGTGCTCGTCGGCGATGCCCCGTCGCCGCAGCTCCTGCGCCAGGCCGCGCCGCGCCAGGCCGCGCGAGGCCTGCTGGCTGCGCACGAGCATCTGGGCGTACTCGGCGTCGTCCACCAGCCCGACCTCGGTGAAGCGGTCGAGCAGGCGCGACGCGAGCGCCTCGTCGACGCCCTTGCGCGCGAGCGCGTCCTCGAGCTGGCGCCTGCTGCGCGGCGCCCCCGTCAGCTGACGCAGGATGATCGCCCGCGCCACGGACTCCGGGTCGGGCTCCGCGTCCAGCGCGGCGGCGCTGTCGGTCGGCTGGTCCCCGGGCTCGTCGGCGGGCCGGCCGCGGGGCCGGCGCCGGCCCGCCGTCGGCCCCGTCAGAAGTCGACCTGCTTGGACGGGTCGGCCGGCGCGTCGATCCGGGCGCCGATGCCGAGCTTCTCCTTGATCTTCTTCTCGAGCTCGTCGGCCAGGTCGGGGTTGTCACGCAGGAACCCGCGCGCGTTCTCCTTGCCCTGGCCCAGCTGGTCGCCGTCGTACGTGAACCACGACCCTGACTTGCGCACGAACCCGTGCTCCACGCCCAGGTCGATCAGGCCACCCTCGCGCGAGATCCCGATGCCGTAGAGGATGTCGAACTCGGCCTGCTTGAACGGCGGCGCGACCTTGTTCTTGACGACCTTGACGCGCGTCCGGTTGCCGACCGCCTCCGTGCCCTCCTTGAGCGTCTCGATGCGGCGGATGTCCATGCGCACCGACGCGTAGAACTTCAGCGCCTTGCCACCGGTCGTGGTCTCGGGCGAACCGAAGAACACGCCGATCTTCTCGCGGAGCTGGTTGATGAAGATGGCCGTGGTGCCGGACGCGCTCAGGGCGCCGGTGATCTTGCGCAGCGCCTGGGACATCAGGCGCGCCTGGAGGCCGACGTGGCTGTCACCCATCTCGCCCTCGATCTCCGCCTTGGGCACGAGGGCCGCGACGGAGTCGATGACGACGATGTCGATCGCGCCGGAGCGGATCAGCATGTCCATGATCTCCAGGGCCTGCTCACCCGTGTCGGGCTGCGAGACCAGGAGCGCGTCCGTGTCCACCCCGAGCTTCTTGGCGTACTCGGGGTCCAGCGCGTGCTCGGCGTCGATGAAGGCCGCGATCCCGCCGGCCCGCTGCGCGTTCGCGACGGCGTGCAGGGCGACGGTCGTCTTGCCGGAGGACTCCGGGCCGTAGATCTCCACCACGCGGCCGCGGGGCAGGCCGCCGATGCCGAGCGCGATGTCCAGCGCGATCGAGCCGGTGGGGATCACCTCGATCGGAGCGCGGGTCTCGTCGCCCAGGCGCATGATCGACCCCTTGCCGAACTGGCGGTCGATCTGGCCGAGCGCGGCCTCCAGGGCCTTCGTGCGGTCTGCGGGAGCTGCCATCGTGTCACCTCGGGTTCTGGGCGGAACCCCACCCGGGGACCCGCGTTCGGCTGTGCGTCGGTCGTGCGTCTCGAGTCATGCGTCTCGGTCGTGCGCCGTGGTCGGCGACCTGCTGGTGACGCTACGCCCGGCCACCGACATCCCCGCGACGGGGCCGCCGGGGCTGGGGACGCACCGGACGCCGTACGCACCTGTGGACGAGTGTAGCGAACAGGTGTTCGATCACGGTGCGACACGCGGGGCGTCGATCCCCGCGGCGGTGGTGACGTCGCCGAACGTCGTGACGAGTCCTCGGGCGCTGATCAGCGGCTCCTGCTCGCCGACGCTCACCGGCGCCGGGACCCGCGCGTCAGGCTGCCCCAGCGGTCGGCCTGGGGGACGTCCATCGCGTCGCACAGCGCCCGCCAGACGGCGCGCGGGTCCTCGCCGTCCGCGAGCGCCTGCACCGCCGTGCGGTCGCCCAGCCCACCGAGCGCCTGGTCCTGCGTGAGGGTGCGGCCCAGCGGGCCGAGCACGTCGTCGACCAGCTCCCAGAACTCGCTGTAGCGCACGGAGCCAGGGTGCCACGGGGCGCGCCCGCTCGTCGCCGCGGGCCGACCGCGCCCGTGTCCGACCCGCGCGCCACAATGGCCCGATGAGCCCGATCGGACGGACGCCGGTCGCCGGACCCGGCGGACCGGTGACCGTCGCGCCCGGGCCGGCCGAGGTGCTCGCGCGCTTCTCCGCGCCGACGCGCGCGTGGTTCACCGGTGCGTTCGACGCGCCGACCTCGGCCCAGGCGGGCGCCTGGGACGCGGTCGCGGGCGGCGACCACGCCCTGGTGGTGGCGCCGACCGGCTCGGGCAAGACGCTCGCCGCGTTCCTCTGGGCCCTGGACGGGCTCCTGACGCAGCCGCCGCCCGAGGACCCCGTCGACCGCTGCCGCGTGCTGTACGTGTCGCCGCTCAAGGCCCTCGCGGCCGACGTCGAGCGCAACCTCCGCTCGCCGCTGGTCGGCATCCGGCAGGCCGCGACGCGGCTGGGCCTGGAGGTGCCCGAGGTGCGGGTCGGGATCCGGACCGGCGACACGCCGCCCTCGGAGCGCCGGGCCTTCGGCACGCGCCCGCCCGACATCCTCATCACGACGCCCGAGTCGCTCTTCCTGGTCCTGACGTCCGCGGCCAGGGAGGGCCTGCGAGGTGTCGGCACGGTGATCCTCGACGAGATCCACGCCGTGGCGGGCACCAAGCGGGGGGCGCACCTGGCGGTGAGCCTGGAGCGGCTGGACGCGCTCCTGGACGAGCGCGGGGGCGACGGGCCGCGCCCGGCGCAGCGGATCGGGCTCTCGGCCACGGTGAGCCCCGTCGCGGCCGTCGCCGGCTTCCTGCGCGGGGCCCGGACCGCGTCCGACGGCGGCCGCGAGGTCGCGGTGGTCCAGCCCCCGTCGACCAAGCGGGTGGAGGTCGACGTCGTGGTCCCGGTCCCCGACCTCACGGACCTCGGGGGTGCGACCCGCCCGGCGGGTGCGTCCGACGGCGCGGTCGGCTCACGCGGACCCGCGCACGGACGCGACGACGGGCCGGACCTGTCGGGCAGCGCCGCCGGGGCGCCCACGCGACCGTCGATCTGGCCGCACGTCGAGGAGCGCGTCGTCGACCTCGTCGCCACGCACCGCTCGACGCTCGTCTTCACCAACTCCCGGCGCGGCGCGGAGCGCCTCACCGCCCGCATGAACGAGGTCTGGGCCCAGCGGCAGGGCGAGGACCTCCCCGATCCGGGCAGCCTGACCCCCGCGAGCGTGCAGGCGCAGTCGGGCGCCGCCGTCGGGGTCGACACGTCGGACGCCGCCACGGTGCTCGCGCGCGCCCACCACGGCTCGATGAGCCGTGCGGAGCGCACGCGCACCGAGTCCGAGCTCAAGGAGGGTCGCCTCCCGGCGGTCGTCGCGACGTCGTCCCTCGAGCTCGGCATCGACATGGGCGCCGTCGACCTCGTCGTCCAGGTCGGCTCGCCGCCGTCCGTCGCGTCCGGCCTGCAGCGGATCGGGCGTGCCGGGCACCAGGTCGGCGCCGTCTCCCGCGGCGTCGTCTTCCCGACCTTCCGCGGCGACCTCGTCCCGGCGGCCGTCATCGCGCAACGCATGCGCGACGGACGGATCGAGCGGCTCGACGTCCCGCGCAACCCGCTCGACGTCCTCGCCCAGCAGGTCGTCGCCATGCTGGCGGTCGAGGACTGGTCGGTCGACGACCTCGCGCGCGTCGTGCGGCGGGCCGGGCCGTTCGCGGACCTCGGCGACGCCAGCCTGCACGCGGTCCTCGACATGCTCGCGGGCCGCTACCCGAGCGAGGAGTTCGCGGAGCTGCGGCCACGGATCGTGTGGGACCGCACGACCGGCGTGCTGAGCGCGCGTCCCGGGGCGCTGCGGCTCGCCGCGACGAGCGGCGGCACGATCCCGGACCGCGGCCTCTTCGGCGTGTTCCTCGCCGGCGCCACCGACGCGCCGGCGGACGAGGCCGCCGGCGGCACGCGCCTGCGCGGGGGCAAGCGCGTGGGCGAGCTGGACGAGGAGATGGTCTACGAGTCACGCGTCGGCGACACCTTCACGCTGGGGTCGAGCACGTGGCGCATCGAGGACATCACGCCCGACCGGGTCCTCGTCAGCCCCGCGCCGGGACTGCCCGGGCGCCTGCCCTTCTGGAAGGGCGACTCCCCCGGCCGCCCGGCGGAGCTGGGCGAGGCGCTGGGCGCCTGGGTGCGTGAGATCGCCGCCCTGCCGCGCGACGAGGCGGTGCGGCGCGTCGGGTCGGCCGGCCTCGACGCGTGGGCCACGGACAACCTCGTGGGCTACGTCGAGGAGCAGCGGGCCGCCACGGGTGTGCTGCCCGACGACCGAACGATCGTCGTCGAGCGCTTCCGCGACGAGATCGGCGACTGGCGCATCGTCATCCACTCGCCGTACGGGGCCCGCGTGCACGCGCCCTGGGCCCTGGTCGTCGGGGCGAGGCTGCGGGAGCGGTACGGGCTCGACGCCGCGGCCATGCACTCGGACGACGGCATCGTGCTGCGCCTGCCGGACATGGTGGCCTCCGGGCTCGGCACGTGGGACGCCGAGGCGGGCGGGTGGAGCGGTCCTGGGGGCCTCGAGGCCGCCGACGGCCCCGCGATCGACCTCGGCGACCTGCTCGTGGACGCGGACGACGTGGCCGCCGCCGTGCGCACCGAGCTGGGCAGCTCGACGCTCTTCGCGGCACGCTTCCGCGAGGCCGCCGCGCGGGCGCTCCTGCTGCCCCGCCGCCGGCCCGACAAGCGCCAGCCGCTGTGGCAGCAGCGTCAGCGCTCCGCCCAGCTGCTCTCGGTCGCCTCCCGCTACCCGGAGTTCCCGATCCTGCTCGAGGCGGCGCGCGAGTGCCTCCAGGACGACTTCGACGTCGCGGCCCTCACCGAGCTCATGCGGGCGGTGTCCGCGCGGCGCGTCCGCGTCGTCGAGGTCACCACCCCGTCGCCGTCGCCCTTCGCCCAGTCCCTGCTCTTCGGCTACACGGCCCAGTTCCTCTACGACGGCGACGCGCCCCTGGCCGAGCGCCGCGCCGCGGCCCTCACGCTCGACCCGACCCTGCTCGCCGAGCTGCTCGGTCAGGGCGGGGAGTCGCAGCTCGCCGACCTCCTCGACCCCGACGCGGTCGAGCGGACCGAGGCCGAGCTGCGCGGCACCGCGCCGGAGCGACGCGCCAAGGACCTGGAGGGCGTCGCCGACGTGGTGCGCCGGCACGGCCCCCTGACGACCGCCGAGGTCGTGGAGCGCACGCGCGACGACGTCGCCGGCCAGGTCCCCGACTGGCTCGCCGAGCTCGCGTCGCGGCGCCGCGTCATCACGGTCCGCGTGGGCGCGCAGGGCGAGGAGCGGTGGGCCGCCGTCGAGGACGCAGGCCGTCTGCGCGACGCGCTCGGGGTCGCGCTGCCGGTGGGCATCCCGGAGGCGTTCACCGAGATCGTGCCCGACCCGCTCGGCGACCTCGTGCGGCGCTGGGCGCGGACGCACGGGCCGTTCACCGCCGCGCAGGTGGCCGCCTGGCTCGGGCTGGGCACCGCCGTGGTGGCCGACGTCCTGCACCGGCTCGAGGCCCAGGGCGCCCTGGTCTGCGGCCGGCTGCGACCCGACGTGCTGGGCGGCACGGGCGAGGACTACTGCGACACCGAGGTGCTGCGCACGCTCCGCCGCCGCTCGCTCGCGGCGCTGCGCGCCGAGGTCGAGCCGGTCCCCCAGCAGGCGCTCGGCGTCTTCCTGCCGCGCTGGCAGGGCGTCGTCGACGCGGCGGCGGCACCGCGGCTGCGCGGGGTCGACGGCGTCGCGCGGGTCGTCGAGCAGCTCGCGGGCGCGGCGCTGCCCGCCTCCGCGTGGGAGACGCTCGTCCTGCCCGCGCGTGTGCCCGGGTACCAGCCCGCGATGCTGGACGAGCTCACCGCGGGTGGCGAGGTCCTGTGGGCGGGGCACGGCTCCCTCGCCGCTCGGGACGGGCTCGTGAGCCTGCACCCGGCGGCCGCGGCGGACCTCACGCTGCCGGCGCCGCTGCCCCGGGAGGGTGCGCTCGCGGGCCCGGTGCACGACGCCGTGCTCGAGGCGCTCGCCGGAGGCGGCGCGTACTTCGTCGACGCCCTGGCGGCACGCGTCGGCGGCGACGACCCGTCGGTCACGGCGGCTGCCGTCGCCGACGCCCTGTGGGACCTGGTGTGGGCGGGCTGGGTCACCAACGACGGCCTGGCGCCGCTGCGCGCGCGGCTCGGCGGCGGTGGCCGGGGCGCACGCGGCACCACCCAC
>NZ_JACEXH010000096.1:0-12840 GCF_014525465.1 Actinotalea sp. JY-7885
CCCGGCGCCGAGGTCCACGCGGTGGAGCTCGACGCCGCCGCCCACGCGTGGGCGCAGCGCAACGTCGCCGCCCTCGCGGCGGGTGCGCGCGTGCGGCTGGTGCGCGGCGACGCGCGGACCGCGCTGCGCGAGCTCGACGGCATGCTCGACGTCGTCGTCTCCAACCCGCCGTACATCCCGCCCGACGCGGTGCCGCTCGACCCCGAGGTGCGCGACCACGACCCCGGCGTCGCCCTCTACGGGCTCGGGCGGGACGGCCTGGAGGTGCCGCGCGGCGTGGTGGCCGCCGCCGCCCGGCTCCTGCGGCCCGGCGGGATCCTGGTCATGGAGCACGCGGAGGTCCAGGCGGACGCGGCGCGGGCCGTCGTCGCCGCAGGGGAGCGGTTCGCCGACGTGCGGACCCTGCCGGACCTCGCCGGCCGGGACCGGATGGTCGTCGCGACGCGCCGCGGCACCGCGGGCGCGCCGGGCGACGTGGGAGACTCACGGCCGTGAGCGCTGTCCTGGACTGCACCGACCCCGCGACGTGGGGCCCGTCGGTCGACGAGGCGGTCCACGTCGTCACGCGCGGCGGCCTGGTCGTCCTGCCGACCGACACCGTCTACGGCATCGGGGCGGACGCGTTCTCGCCGCCCGCGGTCGCCGCGCTGCTCGCCGCCAAGGGCCGGGGCCGGCAGATGCCGCCGCCCGTGCTGGTGCCGGACGTACGCACGATCGACGGCCTGTGCGCCGACGTGAGCGACGACGTGCGGGCGCTCGTCGCGGCGTTCTGGCCGGGCGGTCTGACGGTGATCTGCCGCGCGCAGCCCTCGCTCGCGTGGGACCTGGGGGAGACGCGGGGCACCGTGGCCGTCCGCATGCCCGACCACCCGGCGGCCCTCGCGCTGCTGCGCCGGACCGGCCCGCTGGCGGTCTCGAGCGCCAACCGGACCGGGCACCCGGCGGCCACCACCGCCCAGGACGCGCTCGAGCAGCTCGGCGACGCGGTCGGGGTGTACCTCGACGGCGGCGTCGCGCCCGGGGGCGTCGCCTCGACGATCGTCGACGCGACGGGACCACTGCGCGTCGTGCGGACCGGGGCGGTCCCGCTCGACGCGCTGCGGGAGGTGGCGGACGTCGCCGGCCCGGAGGCGGGTCCCGCCGCGTGAGGGTCTACCTGCTCGTCATGCTCGTGGCGGCCGCCGTGACGTACCTGACGACGCCGCTCGCCCGGTGGGTGGCGCTGCGCTCGGGCGCCATCACGGCCGTGCGCGACCGCGACGTGCACGCGACGCCGACGCCCCGCATGGGCGGGCTCGCGATGCTCCTCGGCATGGCGGTGGCGCTGCTCCTCGCCTCGCGCATGCCGTTCCTCGCGCGCGTCTTCGAGGACTCCCACCAGGCCTGGGCGATCCTCGGCGGGGCCACCCTGGTCTGCCTGCTCGGCATGGCGGACGACATCTGGGACCTCGACTGGATGACGAAGCTCGCGGGGCAGGTGCTCGCCGCCGGCTTCATGGCCTGGCAGGGCGGGGTCCAGCTGTACTCCCTGCCGATCGGTGGCCGGACGATCGGGTCGAGCTACCTCTCGCTCGCCGTGACCATCCTCGTGGTCGTGGTCGCGATCAACGCCGTGAACTTCGTCGACGGCCTCGACGGGCTCGCGGCAGGGCTCATCGCGATCGGCGGGGCCGGCTTCTTCGCCTACACCTACCTGCTGACCCGCGACATCAGCGCGGACGACTACTCGAACCTCGCGAGCCTGGTGGTGGCGGTCCTGGTGGGCGTGTGCGTCGGGTTCCTGCCGCACAACTTCCATCCCGCGCGCATCTTCATGGGCGACTCCGGCTCGATGCTCATCGGCCTGACGATCGCGGCAGCGGCCATCGTCGTCACCGGGAAGATCGACCCGGGCGTGGTCTCCGACCGCCAGGCGATCCCGGCCTTCCTGCCGATCGCGCTGCCCGTGGCGGTGCTGCTGCTGCCCCTGCTCGACATGGGCCTGGCCGTGGTCCGCCGGGTGGGGGCGGGACGCTCCCCGTTCCACGCGGACCGGCTCCACCTGCACCACCGGCTCCTGCAGCTCGGGCACTCGCACCGGCGCGCCGTCGTCATCATGTACCTGTGGACGGCCGTCTTCGCCTTCGGTGCGGCGGGCCTGGCCGTGTGGACCACCAGGACCGTCCTCATCTCCCTCGGCGCGGGCGTCCTGCTCGCGCTCGCCCTGACCCTGGGCCCGCTGCGCGGCAAGGTCCGCCGCACGACCCCCTCACGAGGAGCACCATGACCGCCGTGCCCGGCCCCCAGCCCTCCGCCGACGACCCGGTGCGCGCCGTCCTGCGGCGTGCGCTGCGGGACATGCTGGTGCTGGTCGGCGTGCTCGCGGTGGTCGGCATCGCGGTCGGCGCCGCCGTCGCCGGCGCCGCGGGCGCGTGGGGGGCCCTGATCGGCGTCCTCGTCGCCCTCGTCTTCAGCGGCACCACGGTCGTCAGCGTCATGCGCACGACGCAGTCCTCGGTCACCACCACGGGCGCGGTCATCCTCGGCGCCTGGCTCGTCAAGATGGTCGTCCTCGTCGCGCTGTTCGCGGTGCTGGACGACCTGACGTTCTACGACCGGACGGTGCTGGTCGTCGTCGTGCTCGTGGGGGTCCTGGGCTCGGTCTTCCTGGACTACCGCGCCGTGACGCGCGGCCGCGTGCCGTACGTGGACGCCGCGCGCGAGGACCGCGGCGGCGAGGACGGCGGGGAGCCGGACCGGTCCTTGTGAGCCGCTGCACAAACGCTGGACGGCGGCCGGGACCGAGGTCCCTATGCGTTAGGATTCCCACGATCCAAGCCAAGACCTGGTCCGACGGCGTGCCCGCACAGCGAGTTCCCGTTGCACCCGAGACCCGGGGAGTGCGCCCTGTTCACCGTCGCGACGAACCCGCTGCTCGCCGCCTCCGGTGAGGGCGGCGGGTTCCACCCGCCGTCGATCGCCGAGTTCTTCCCGGCCTCGTTCCTCTTCGAGGGCACGCCCTTCGAGATGAACCGCATCATCCTCGTCCGGCTGGTCGTCACGGCCGTCCTGGTCGCCGTGTTCGTGCTCGCCGCGCGCCGCGCGAAGCTCGTGCCGGGCCGGGGCCAGAACGTCGCGGAGATGCTCCTCGACTTCGTGCGCGTCAACATCGCCGAGGAGACGCTGGGCCACAACGCCCGCCGCTTCCTGCCGATGCTGACGACGATCTTCTTCGCCGTGCTGGCGATGAACCTCACCGGTGTCGTGCCCTTCCTCAACATCGCGAGCACGTCGCTCATCGGGATGCCGCTCGTCCTGGCCGCGTGGGTCTACGTCATGTACCTCGCGGTCGGTGTCCGGAAGTTCGGCGTCGGCGGGTACCTGAAGAACAACCTGTTCCCGCCGGGGCTGCCGCCGTTCCTGTACGTCCTCGTGACGCCGATCGAGGCGCTCCAGGTGTTCGTCTTCCGGCCGGCCACGCTGGCGCTGCGACTCACGGCCAACATGATCGCCGGGCACCTCATCCTCGTGCTCTGCTTCGGTGCCACGCACTTCTTCCTCTTCGAGGCGTCCGGCGCGATGAAGGCCTTCTCGGCCATGTCGCTCGCCGCGGGGGTGGCCTTCACCCTCTTCGAGATCCTGGTCGCCGCCCTGCAGGCCTACATCTTCGCCCTCCTCGCCGCCGTGTACCTGAACATGGCCGTCGAGGAAGAGCACTGAGCCCCACCCCCACGAGCCCCCGCCGTCAGCGCGTGGGTACCGACACGACGCCCGGGCCACCGGGCGCCTCACGGAAGGAACACCCCTAGTGGACACCACCACGCTCGCCGAGGTCACCGGTAACGTCGCGACCATCGGCTACGGCCTCGGCACGCTGGGCCCGGGCATCGGCCTCGGCATCCTCATCGGCAAGGCGCTCGAGGGCATCGCCCGCCAGCCCGAGGTCGCCGGCCAGCTCCGGACGACGATGTTCATCGGTGTCGCCTTCGTCGAGGTGCTCGCGCTGCTCGGCCTGGTCACCGGCTTCCTCTTCTGATGAAGGCGGTCCTCGAGGCGGCGACGCTGCTCGCCGCCGAGCCCGGCGAGGAGGTCGAGGGGATCAACCTCCTCATCCCCGCCGACTACGACATCATCTGGTCCCTCGTCGCGACCGCGATCATCGCGTTCGGCTTCTACAAGCTCGTCCTGCCGAAGTTCACGGCGATCCTGGACGAGCGCACCGAGAAGATCGAGGGCGGGCTCGCCCGCGCCGAGAACGCTCAGGCCGAGGCGGCCGAGGCGCTCGCCGAGTACCAGCGACAGCTGGCCGAGGCGCGTGCGGAGGCCGCGCGCATCCGTGAGGACGCGCGCGCCGAGGGCACCGTGATCGTCACCGAGCTGCGGCAGAAGGCGTCGGACGACGCGGCGCGGATCCTCGAGAACGCGCAGCGCCAGATCGAGGCCGAGCGCCAGCAGGCCGCGGTCTCGCTGCGCGCCGAGATCGGCACGCTCGCGACCGAGCTCGCCTCGCGCATCGTCGGCGAGTCCCTCGCCGACTCGGCGCGCCAGACGCGCGTCGTGGACCGCTTCCTCGACGACCTCGAGGCCAGCACGGTCGCAGGCGCCACGGCGTCGGCCTCCCGGGTCCAGGACAGCTGATGCGCGGGACGAGTGCCTCGTCGGCGCAGCGCGTGGCGACCGGCTTCGAGCCGGTGCTGCGGGCTGCGGGGACGGACGCGTCGGCGCTCGGCGCGCAGCTGTTCGCCGTCGTGGACGCGCTGGACTCGTCCGGCTCGCTGCGGCGTGCGCTGAGCGACCCGTCACGGCAGGCCGACGACAAGGCCGCGCTCGTGCAGGGTCTCCTGCGCGGCAAGGTCGACGAGCGCGTGGTGGAGGCCGTCGCGGCCTTCGCGCGCGCCCGGTGGTCGGCCGAGTCGGACCTCGTCGACGCGCTCGAGGAGGCCGCGTTCGACGCGCTGCTCGCGTCGGCGCAGGCGGAGGGCCGGCTGGAGCAGGTCGAGGACGAGCTGTTCCGCTTCGAGCGCGCGCTCGTCGGTCAGCGCGACCTGCGACGGGCGCTCACGGAGCGGGCGGCGGCGCCGCGCGCCCGCGGCGCGCTCGTGCGACAGCTCCTCGGCGGCAAGGTCTCCGCGCAGACGCTCCAGGCGGTCGAGCGGCTCGCGGTCGCACCACGCGGCCGGTCCGTCACGGTGCTGCTCGGGCTCGTCGGGCGGCTCGCCGCACGACGCCGCCAGCGGCTGGTCGCGGCGGTCTTCGTCGCGGTCCCGCCGACGGTCGCTCAGACGGAGCGGCTCTCCGGGCTGCTCGAGCGCGCCTACGGGCGTCCCGTGCAGCTCAACGTCTCCGTGGACCCCCAGGTCATCGGCGGCATGCGGGTCCAGGTCGGCGACGAGGTCGTCGACTCCACGGTGCTCGCCCGCCTCGACGACGCACGACGCCGGCTCGCCGGCTGACCCCCACGGGCCGCCCGCGGCCCACGCAGGACGTAGACGACCCCACAGGGGGTCAACGACAGGAGAGAGACCATGGCTGAGCTGACGATCAGGCCCGAGGAGATCCGGGCCGCTCTGGACAGCTTCGTGAAGTCCTACGAGCCCCAGGGTGCGGTTCGCGAAGAGGTCGGGCGCGTCACGCTGGCCGGCGACGGCATCGCGCAGGTCGAGGGCCTCCCGGGCGCGATGGCGAACGAGCTGCTCGAGTTCGAGGACGGCACGCTCGGGCTCGCGCTCAGCCTCGACGTCCGCGAGATCGGCGTCGTCGTCCTCGGCGAGTTCACCGGCGTCGAGGAGGGCCAGACGGTCCGGCGCACCGGCGAGGTCCTGTCCGTGCCCGTGGGCGACGGCTACCTCGGCCGGGTCGTCGACCCGCTCGGCAAGCCCATCGACGGTCTCGGCGACGTGGCGACCGAGGGTCGCCGCGCGCTCGAGCTCCAGGCGCCCGGCGTCATGGCGCGCAAGAGCGTGCACGAGCCGCTGCAGACCGGGCTCAAGGCCATCGACGCGATGATCCCGATCGGCCGTGGCCAGCGTCAGCTGATCATCGGTGACCGCCAGACCGGCAAGACGGCGATCGCGATCGACACGATCATCAACCAGAAGGCCAACTGGGAGTCCGGCGACCCCAACAAGCAGGTCCGCTGCATCTACGTCGCGATCGGCCAGAAGGGCTCGACCATCGCGTCCGTCCGCGGCGCGCTCGAGGACGCAGGCGCGATGGAGTACACGACGATCGTCGCGGCCCCCGCGTCCGACCCGGCCGGCTTCAAGTACCTCGCCCCGTACACCGGCTCGGCCATCGGCCAGCACTGGATGTACGACGGCAAGCACGTCCTGATCATCTTCGACGACCTGTCGAAGCAGGCCGAGGCGTACCGCGCGGTCTCGCTCCTGCTGCGCCGCCCGCCGGGCCGCGAGGCGTACCCCGGTGACGTCTTCTACCTGCACTCCCGTCTGCTCGAGCGCTGCGCCAAGCTCAGCGACGAGCTGGGTGCCGGCTCGATGACCGGTCTGCCGATGATCGAGACCAAGGCCAACGACGTCTCGGCCTACATCCCGACCAACGTCATCTCGATCACCGACGGCCAGATCTTCCTCCAGTCGGACCTGTTCAACGCGGACCAGCGGCCCGCTGTCGACGTCGGTATCTCGGTGTCCCGCGTCGGTGGCGCGGCGCAGGTCAAGGCGATGAAGAAGGTCTCCGGCACCCTCAAGATCGACCTCGCCCAGTACCGCTCGCTCGAGGCGTTCGCGATGTTCGCGTCCGACCTCGACGCCGCCTCGCGCCAGCAGCTGACGCGTGGCGCGCGCCTCATGGAGCTGCTCAAGCAGCCCCAGTACTCGCCGTACCCGGTCGAGGAGCAGGTCGCGTCCATCTGGGCCGGTACCAAGGGCAAGCTCGACTCCGTCGCGCTGTCCGACGTGCGCCGGTTCGAGCGGGAGATGCTCGACCACCTGCGCCGCAACGGTGACGTCCTGACCACGATCCGCGAGACGGGGCAGCTGAGCGACGAGACGGAGGCCGCGCTCGCCGCCGCGATCGACGAGTTCGCCGCCGGCTTCCAGGCGGGCAAGGGCGCGCCCGTGGTCGACACGCCCATCAATGGCGACCTCGAGGCGGACATCGAGCAGGAGCAGATCGTCAAGCAGAAGCGGGGCTGAGGTGGCCGGTCAGCAGCGCGTCTACCGGCAGCGGATCCGGTCGACCCAGTCGCTGAAGAAGATCTTCCGCGCGATGGAGCTCATCGCCGCCTCGCGCATCGGCAAGGCCCGCGCACGCGTGTCCGCCGCGACGCCGTACGCCCGGGCGCTGACCCGGGCGGTATCGGCCGTCGCGACCCACGCGGGCGTGGACCACCCGCTCACCACGGAGCGTCCCGACGTCAAGCGCGTCGCGGTGCTCCTGATGACGTCCGACCGCGGCATGGCAGGCGCCTACTCGGCGTCCGTCATCCGCGAGGCCGAGCGGCTCATCCAGCAGCTCACGGACGAGGGGCGGGAGGTGGTCCTGTACGTCACGGGCCGCCGTGCGGTGTCGTACTACTCGTTCCGCAACCGCGAGATCGCGGCCCAGTGGACCGGGGCGTCCGACGCGCCGACGGCCGAGACGGCGCAGGAGATCGCGGACACGCTGCTCAGCGCCTTCCTCTCGGAGGAGTCCGACGGCGGCGTCGCCGAGCTGCACGTGGTCTACACGCAGTTCGTCAACATGGTGACGCAGACCCCGCGCGTGGTGCGGATGCTCCCGCTCGAGGTCGTCGAGGGCGTGGCCGAGCCGGGGGACGAGCCTCTGCCGCTCTACGAGTTCGAGCCCTCCCCGGAGGAGGTCCTCGACGCCCTCCTGCCGCGGTACATCCAGAGCCGCATCTACAGCTTCCTGCTGCAGGCGGCGGCCTCGGAGCTGGCGTCCCGGCAGCGGGCGATGCACACCGCGACGGAGAACGCCGAGGAGATCATCCGCACCTTCACCCGGCTCGCCAACCAGGCCCGCCAGTCGGAGATCACCCAGGAGATCAGCGAGATCGTGTCCGGCGCCGACGCGCTGGCCTCGTAGGCCCTGAGCACCGACCCGGCGACGCCGGGTCACAATGCACGTACACGCACCAACCCACCGGGGCCCGCTCCCGGTCGAGCGAAGCGAGAGAGACATGACTGCCACCACGACCGACACCGCGGCGTCCGCCACGGGCGGGAGCGGCACGGGTCGGGTCGCCCGGGTGATCGGCCCGGTCGTCGACATCGAGTTCCCGACCGACGCCATCCCGGAGATGTACAACCTGCTCGAGGTCGAGATCGACCTCTCGGCCGCGGGCCAGGGCACGAGCACGCTGCGGCTCGAGGTCGCCCAGCACCTCGGCGACTCGCTCGTGCGTGCCGTCGCGCTCAAGCCGACCGACGGCCTCGTCCGCGGCGCGGTCGTGCGTGACACCGGCGCCCCCATCAGCGTGCCCGTGGGCGACGTGACCAAGGGCCACGTCTTCGACGTGACCGGTGAGGTCCTCAACGCCAAGGAGGGCGAGCGGATCGAGATCACCGAGCGCTGGCCCATCCACCGCAAGCCCCCGGCCTTCGACCAGCTCGAGTCGAAGACGCAGATGTTCGAGACGGGCATCAAGGTCATCGACCTGCTCACCCCGTACGTCCAGGGCGGGAAGATCGGCCTGTTCGGCGGTGCCGGCGTCGGCAAGACGGTCCTGATCCAGGAGATGATCTACCGCGTCGCCAACAACCACAACGGCGTCTCCGTGTTCGCCGGCGTGGGCGAGCGCACGCGTGAGGGCAACGACCTCATCGAGGAGATGACCGAGTCGGGGGTCATCAAGCAGACGGCCCTCGTGTTCGGCCAGATGGACGAGCCGCCGGGCACGCGCCTGCGCGTCGCGCTGTCCGCCCTGACGATGGCGGAGTACTTCCGCGACGTGCAGAAGCAGGACGTGCTGCTCTTCATCGACAACATCTTCCGCTTCACGCAGGCCGGCTCCGAGGTCTCGACGCTGCTCGGCCGCATGCCGTCGGCCGTCGGCTACCAGCCGAACCTCGCGGACGAGATGGGTCAGCTGCAGGAGCGCATCACGTCGACGCGTGGTCACTCGATCACGTCGCTCCAGGCGATCTACGTCCCCGCCGACGACTACACCGACCCGGCGCCCGCGACGACGTTCGCGCACCTCGACGCGACGACCGAGCTCTCCCGCGAGATCGCGTCGCGCGGCCTGTACCCGGCCGTCGACCCGCTCGCGTCGACCTCGCGCATCCTGGACCCGCGCTACGTCGGCCAGGCGCACTACGACGCCGCCGTCCGGGTCAAGCAGATCCTGCAGCGCAACAAGGAGCTCCAGGACATCATCGCGATCCTCGGCGTCGACGAGCTCTCGGAGGAGGACAAGGTCGTCGTCTCGCGCGCACGCCGCGTCCAGCAGTTCCTCTCGCAGAACACGTACATGGCGACGCAGTTCACCAACGTGCCCGGCTCGACCGTGCCGCTGAGCGAGACGATCGAGGCCTTCACGAAGATCGCCGACGGCGAGTTCGACCACGTCGCGGAGCAGGCGTTCTTCAACATCGGTGGCCTCGAGGACCTCGAGCGCAACTGGGCCCGCATCCAGAAGGAGATCGGCTGACGTGGCCAGCCTCGACGTCGACCTCGTCGCGGCCGACCGGAGCGTCTGGTCGGGCGAGGCCCGCATGGTCAGCGCCCCGGCGGCCGACGGTGAGATCGGCATCCTGCCCGGGCACTCGCCCGTGCTCACGGTGCTGCGGCCCGGCACGGTCCGGATCACCTCGGTCGAGGGCGCGGTCCGCGCGGTGCGCATCGACTCGGGCTTCCTGTCCGTCGACACCGACCGGGTGACCGTCGTGGTGGACACGGCCGAGGACACCGAGGCCGGCTCCGCGACGGGCCGCTGAGGCACGCCCGCGGTGGAGCTGCTCGGCGCGCTGCTCGGCGTCTGTGCGCTCCTGCTCGTCGCGGCCGTGCCCGTCGGGCTGTACCTGTCGCGGCAGCGCACGCTGTCGCGACGGGTCGGCTCGTTCCCGTGCCTGGTGCGGGGCGAGGACGGGCGTGGGTGGGTCGCGGGAACGGCGCAGTACGGGGCGACACAGCTGTCCTGGTGGCGGACCCTGTCGCTGGCGCCCCGCCCCGCCCGCGCATGGTCCCGTGCGACGCTGACCCTGGTGGAGCGCGTGCCGCTCGACGCCGTCGACGACCTCGGTCAGCAGCAGCTGCTGCTGCACTGCGAGCACGAGGGTGAGCGGTTCCAGCTGCTGATCTCGGCGCCCGCGTGCGCCGGCCTGGTGTCCTGGCTCGAGTCCGGCCCGCGACCGGTGGGGAGGGTGATCTGATGCGTCTCGTCGTCGCGTCGTGCGCGGCCCGCTACACCGGCCGGCTCTCGGCGCACCTGCCGCTCGCCACGCGCCTGCTCGTGGTCAAGGCCGACGGCAGCGTGCTGCTGCACTCCGACGGCGGGTCGTACAAGCCGCTCAACTGGATGAGCCCGCCGTGCTCGCTCGCCGTCGTCGCGCCGGACGAGGAGGCGGCCGCGCGCGGCGTCACGCAGGTCTGGCACGTGCAGCACACCAAGTCCGACGACCGGCTCGAGATCGAGCTGCACGAGATCCTGCACGACTCGGCGCACGACCTCGGGGTGGACCCGGGCCTGGTCAAGGACGGCGTCGAGGCCCACCTGCAGGCCCTGCTCGCGGAGCAGATCCACGTCCTGGGCGAGGGCCACGTGCTGGTCCGGCGCGAGTACCCGACGGCGATCGGCCCGGTCGACATCCTCGCGCGCGACGCCTCGGGCGGCACCGTGGCGGTCGAGATCAAGCGGCGGGGCGACATCGACGGCGTCGAGCAGCTCACGCGCTACCTCGAGCTGCTCAACCGGGACCCCCACCTGACCCCCGTGCGCGGCGTCTTCGCCGCCCAGGAGATCAAGCCGCAGGCGCGCGTGCTCGCCCGCGACCGCGGCATCGCGTGCCTGGTGCTCGACTACGAGGCGCTGCGCGGCATGGACGACGTCGCCGCGCGGCTGTTCTGACGGGCCGGCGATGGACGGCCCGGAGGGTGCGCCGGAGGTCGGCCGGATCGACGCCGAGCGGCGCGCCCGGCTCGCCGCGCTGCGCCGGAGCTACGAGCGCTCCCGGCTCGACGAGGCGGACGTCGCGCCCGACCCCGTGACGCAGTTCCTGCGCTGGTTCGACGACGCCGTCACCGCGGGCCTGGCCGAGCCCAACGCGATGGTGCTCGCCACGGCGGCGCCGGACGGGACCCCGTCGAGCCGCACCGTGCTGCTCAAGGGTGTCGACGAGCGGGGCTTCGTCCTGTTCACGCACCGCGGCTCGCGCAAGGGCCGGGAGATGCTGGACAACCCCCGGGCGTCGCTGACCTTCCCGTGGTTCGAGATGGACCGGCAGGTGGTGGTGCGCGGGGACGTGCACGAGGTCGACCGTGCCGAGACCGCCGCCTACTTCACGAGCCGTCCGCACGAGTCGCAGGTCGCGGCGTGGGCCAGCGCCCAGTCGACGGTGCTCGCGGACCGGGCCGAGCTCGACGGCCGGTTCGCCGAGCTCGCGCTGCGTTGGCCCCCGGGCACCGAGGTGCCCGTGCCGCCGCACTGGGGCGGGTTCCGCGTCGTGCCCGTGACGGTCGAGCTGTGGCAGGGCCGCGCCTCGCGCCTGCACGACCGGCTGCGGTACCGCCGCGAGGCCGGTGCGTGGGTCGTCGAGCGACTCGCCCCGTGACCACGACACACTGAGGACGTGACCACCGTGCCGCTGACCGAACCCCTGAAACCGCAGGACCCCCGGCTCGCGCTGCGCGGCCGGGTCGTGCTGCCCGACGCCGTGCTCGAGGACGGCGTCGTCGTCATCGCCGGCGACCGGCTCGGGTGGGTCGGACCGTGGGCGCAGGCCGGCGACGTCCTGGCCCCGGGGGCCCGCGTGCGCACCGTGCACACGATCCTGCCCGGCCTGGTCGACCTGCACTGCCACGGCGGCGGGGGAGCGAGCTTCCCGGACGCGACGGACGCGGCGCAGGTGCTGACCGCCGCCCACGAGCACCTGCGGCACGGCACCACCAGCCTGGTCGCCTCGCTGGTCACGGCGGACGCCGCGACGCTGCTGGAGCGCACGGCGCTGCTCGCGGACGCCGCGGACGCGGGCGAGCTGGCCGGCATCCACCTCGAGGGCCCGTTCCTGTCGGCGGCCCGGTGCGGCGCCCAGGACCCCCGGCTCATGGTGCCCGGTGACGCGGACCTGGTGCGGGCGGTCGCCGAGACGGCGCGCGGCCACCTCGCGACCATGACGGTGGCGCCCGAGGTCCCGGGCGTCCTGACGGCCCGGGCCGCGAACTCGGCGCCCGAGTGCGAGTCGGCCGTCGGCGCGCTGGCCGCGGTGGGAGCCGTGCCCTCGTTCGGGCACACCGACGCGCCGGCGGAGCTGGTCGAGGCGGGGCTGGCACAGGCGGTCGAGGCCCTCGCGTCTCCCGGGAGCCGGTCCGCCCGGCCGACCGTCACGCACCTGTTCAACGGCATGCGTCCCCTGCACCACCGCGATCCAGGGCCCGTCGCCGCCTGCCTCGCGGCGGCCGCCCGCGGGGCCGCCGTCGTGGAGCTGGTGGCCGACGACGTGCACCTGGCGCCAGCGACGGTGCGCTCGGTGTTCGCGATGGTCGGACCGGGCTCGGTCGCCCTCGTCACCGACGCCATGGCGGCAGCGGGCATGCCCGACGGCACCTACCAGCTCGGCCCGATGGCGGTCCGCGTGGCGGGCGGCGTCGCCCGGCTCGCCGACGGCGACGCGATCGCCGGCGGCACGGCGCACCTGCTCGACGTCGTGCGCGCGACGGTGAGCGCGGGCGTGCCCCTCG
>NZ_JACEXH010000097.1:0-12701 GCF_014525465.1 Actinotalea sp. JY-7885
GCCGGTGGGCTCGTCGCTCGGGCCGCCGTGGCCGCGCGACGGGGGCGTGCGGCTCGGCCCCGGCGTCACGCTCGGCCAGATGCTCGTGACCGGCCACGTCGACGCCGGGGTCCCGCAGCGGCCGCTCGGGCGCGGCTGGGCGTCCGTCCCGCGGGTGCTGGCCCACGCGCAGGACGAGGGGCCGGTCGTCGGTGCCGCGCGCGTCCTGGTGGGCGTGCTCGTGCTGTGGACCGGGACGTTCGCCGGGTTCGGCCGGCTCCCCGCGGAGCGGGTCGCGTGGCCGTGGGAGCCCGGGCCGGTGACAGCGACCGTCGTCGACGTGACGGCGGACCTGCGCGGGCGGGACGCGCTGCTCGGGCGCCTCGGTCTCGACGTCGCCTCGACCTACGAGGCGACCGTCCGCACGGCCGACGGCGACGAGGTGCGCCTGCCGGCCGGCACGCACCCGCTGGCGGTCGGCGACACGGTGCGCGTGGTGGTGCAGGAGCCGGTCGCGCGCTCGCTGACGCGCAGCTCGACCGCCGACGTGCTCGTCATGGGAACGCTGTTCGCGCTCGCGGCCCTCGGCCTGCAGCGGGTCGTCGGCGGGCTGTCGACGATCGACGACGGGCGCCGCGTGCGCCAGCTCGACTGGGACCAGCGCGTGGCGACCGGGCGGCCGCGCCGGCGCCGCAGGCCCCGCACGTTCCTCGGCCCGCGCGAGGAGCGGTCCTAGGCGAGCGGGCCCCGGCCGAACGGGTCCGCGCCGCCGTCCTCGACGGCGCGCTCACGCAGGCGCGCGAGGGTCCGGGCGATCTCGTCCGCGGCGGCCTGCGCGTCGGCCGCCGCGGAGACGACCTCGTCGGCGCCGGCCGGGCGCTCCCGCCGGGGGTCGACGGCGTCGTCCTGCGCGAGCGCCGTGACGATCTCCTCGCGGATCTCCACCATGCGGTCCATCGCGTGGTCGAGCACGCGCTGCGCGGCGGGGTGCTCGTCGGCCCCCGCGAGGATGGCGGCCAGGGACGTCTGCCCCAGGTCGATGCGCTGCTGCAGCGTGCGCCAGTCGGGGCCGAGCTCACCGGCGCGCGCCGCCTTCGCCCGCTCCTCCTCCTGGCGCGCGGTCTGCGCGGCGAACGCCTGGCGCTCCTGCTCCTGCTGCGCCGCGACCGCACGCACCGAGGCGGTGGCGGCGCGCAGGTCCGCCAGCAGCGCGGTGACGTCGGGGTTGCCCGGGACGCCGCCCGGCGTGCGGGTGCTCACCGGACCCCGAAGGCGGTCGAGGTGGCGCGGTCGCCGGCGGCCACGGCCTGGGTGTCCACGACCGCCGTGGTGGCGCGCGCGAGGATCATGATCGCGTAGGCCACCTTCTGCAGCGCGAGCAGCACCTCGCGGAAGCGCTCGACGAACTCGAGGACCTTCTGCAGGAGGCGGTAGCCGCGCTCCAGCTTCCGGAGCAGCATGGCGCCCGACACGGCGCCGTCGATGGCCCCGGCGACCCAGCCGACGACGGGGATCGAGGCCTCGATCATCAGGCGCGTGAGGTAGTCCCCGATGAACCCGAGGATCCCGGCGATCGCCTCGGCCGTGGCCTTGCACAGGTCGAGCAGCGCCTCGGTGACCTCCCGCATGGCGGTGCAGCCGTCGGCGTACTGCGCGTACCCCTCGGCGATCGAGCCGACGCGCTCGATGAAGGCGTCGGCCGCGATGCCGTCCCACTGCGGCGCGACCGAGGTGGTGAGCGCGGCGTAGTTCGCGGCCACGGAGAGGCTCGCCTGGGCGGAGTGGCCCCATGCCTGAGCGCCCTTCTCGAGCCCGACCCAGTCGCCGGAGAGCGGCTCGACGAGGGCCGCGATCGCCGACGTGCCCGTGAGCTGCTCGACCAGCCAGTCCAGACCGCCGAGGAGGGGGCCCGCCTTCCACCGCAGCGAGTCGGCGAAGTCCTGCGCCGGCCCGGACGGCGCGACGAGCGCGGTCCGCGGATCGTGCACCTCGGTGATCGTCATCTCACTCCGCCCACGCGGCGTTCGCCGTGTTGTCCCGGCCCGTGGCGACCGACGTCACGACGTCGCGCCCGTCGGCCTGCTGGTCGAGCCGCTCGATCGCGTTCCACGCCCCGCGCGCGGACGTCACCGTGCCGTAGACGTCGAGGCCGGCCTGCGTCGTGCGCGTCGTCATGCGGTCCTGCGACCAGGGGGAGTGGTGGGTCAGCGAGCCGGCTCCCGTGGCCTGCGTGCCGCGGTCGTAGCCCTCCGCGAAGCGGCGCATCTGCGCCTGCTCGTAGCGGTCGCGAGCGCTGCTCGTCGACCCGAACGGGGTCTGCTCGTCCCGCCGGTCCCAGTACCGGTCCGTGAGGTGGCTCATGCCCTGGTCGGCCGGGTAGCGCAGGGAGATCGGCCCGAACGGGTTGGACGGCGGCGCGTCGATGCGCTTGACCCCGGTCGTGGTGGCGGTGCGGGCCCCGTCGACACCGGGGCGCAGCGCCTCGGGTGTCATGCGCGACCACGGGGCCACCGAGTCGTCCTGCGCGCCCGGCTCCGCCGCCGGGCCGCCGGGAGGCCCGAGGTCGGGTGACCCCGGGTCGCTGAAGGGCGGGACGCTGACGCCCAGCTCCTGCGCGAGGGCCTGCAGGCGCGTCCAGGCGGCGCGGTCGGCGGCGACGTAGTCGCGTCGCGTCGCGGCGGCCTGCTCGGCCACGTTCTCGCAGATGCGCACGCCCTGCTCGAAACCCTCGAGCGCGACGCGGCGACCCTCGTCGTACTGGCCGCGCAGGCAGAGCATCACGGCACCACCCACGCCGGAGAGCGTCGTGTGGGCGTCCAGGTGGTCGCGGATCGCCCGCAGGTGCCCCGCCTGGCGCTCCGCCAGCTGGCGGACGAGGTCGAGCGCGCCGACCTCCACGCTGAGCTCGGACATTCGTCTCCCCCCTCCCGCCGGTGACGCGCCGGCGCCGTCACGCTAGTGGAACCGGCCGCGCGCGGGCACCCGACGAGGTCGCCCGTCCGAGCGATCCGGGGGGCTGCCGGACGCGGTTTTGCCCACGCGGCCGGCGCCGGGTACTCTGGGACGTCGTTATGCGTCCCCTTGTGGAGCGCCCGCGCGCGGTCAGCCCTCAGAGGTCCTGACCGCCGGGCCTGCCGCGGAGGCGCAGGCGACCACCATCGGAGCCCCGGCCTGACGCCGGAGCGCGATGCACCTCATTCAGCTACAGGAAACGAAGGCTACGACCGTGCGCACGTACACCCCGAAGCCCGGCGACGTCGAGCGGACCTGGCACGTCATCGACGCGAGCGACGTCGTCCTCGGCCGGCTCGCCACCCACGTCGCCACCCTGCTCCGCGGGAAGCACAAGGCCACGTTCGCCCCGCACGTCGACGGCGGTGACTTCGTCATCGTCATCAACGCGGCCAAGGTCGCCCTGACCGGCAACAAGCGCGAGCAGAAGCTCGCCTACCGCCACTCCGGCTACCCGGGCGGTCTGCGTGCCACGCCGATCGGCGAGCTGCTGGAGAAGAAGCCCGAGCGCGTCGTCGAGAAGGCCGTCCGCGGCATGCTCCCCAAGACGTCGCTCTCGCGTGCCCAGATGAGCAAGCTCAAGGTCTACGCCGGCCCCGAGCACCCGCACTCGGCGCAGCAGCCGAAGCCCTTCGAGATCACCCAGGTCACGCAGCAGGCCTGAGCCGCTGCCGACGCCCACCCCGAACTGAGGACAATCACTCGTGGCCGACACCACCGTGGACATCGCTGAGGACGAGACGCCCAGCAGCTACACCTCCGAGACCGCCGCCCCCACCGGCCGTGGCCAGAGCCTGACGGCTCCGGGCCAGGCCCTCGGCCGCCGCAAGGAGGCCGTCGCCCGCGTCCGCCTCGTCCCCGGCACCGGCCAGTGGAAGATCAACGGCCGGACGCTCGAGGACTACTTCCCGAACAAGGTGCACCAGCAGCTGGTCAACAGCCCGCTCAAGCTGGTCGACGTCGAGGGTCGCTTCGACGTGGTCGCGCGCATCGTCGGTGGCGGCGTGAGCGGTCAGGCCGGCGCCCTGCGCCTCGGCGTGGCCCGTGCCCTCAACGAGATCGACGCGGAGCACAACCGCGCGGCGCTCAAGAAGGCCGGCTTCCTCACGCGTGACGCGCGTGTGGTCGAGCGCAAGAAGGCCGGGCTCAAGAAGGCCCGCAAGGCGCCCCAGTACTCCAAGCGCTGACAGACCGTTCCACCGACGGCCCCGATGGTCTCCATCGGGGCCGTCGGTCGTGACGGGGCCGTCTCGTGCGCCGCATGCGCCCGGACGGCGGTGGCGTGTGCAACAGTCGGTGCGACGAGGAGGTCTGATGGGTCGGTTGTTCGGTACCGACGGGGTGCGTGGGCTCGCGAACCGCGACGTGACGGCGGAGCTCGCGCTCGACGTCGCGGTCGCCGCGGCGCACGTGCTCGCGTCCCAGGGGGCGTTCGAGGGGCACCGGCCCCGGGCCGTGATCGGGCGTGACCCGCGCGCGTCGGGGGAGTTCCTGTCGGCCGCGGTCGCCGCGGGCCTGGCCAGCGCGGGCGTCGACGTCCTCAACGTCGGCGTGCTGCCGACGCCGGCCGTCGCCTTCCTCACGGGCGCGCTCCACGTGGACCTCGGGGTGATGCTGTCCGCCTCGCACAACCCCATGCCTGACAACGGGATCAAGTTCTTCGCGCGCGGCGGCCAGAAGCTGCCCGACGACGTCGAGGACGCGATCGAGCGGCGCATCGGCGAGGCCTGGGAACGCCCGGTCGGCGCCGCCGTCGGGCGGATCGCCATGGACGGCGCGTCCGGCGAGCGCTACATCGACCACCTGATCTCCACGCTGCCCGGCGGTGCCACCGCGCTCGAGGGCATGCGGATCGCCGTCGACTGCGCCAACGGCGCGGCGAGCGAGGTCGGGCCCGCGGCCCTGCGCGCGGCCGGGGCCGACGTCGTCGTCATCAACGCCTCGCCCGACGGGCGCAACATCAACGAGAAGTGCGGGTCGACGCACCCCGAGCAGCTGCAGGCCGCCGTGGTCGCTGCAGGCGCGCACCTCGGGGTGGCCTTCGACGGCGACGCCGACCGCTGCCTGGCCGTCGACCACCGCGGCGAGCTGGTCGACGGCGACCAGATCATGGGCATCCTGGCCGTCGCGCTCCGCGAGCGCGACGAGCTCGTCGACGACACCCTCGTCATCACGGTCATGAGCAACCTGGGCCTGCAGCTCGCGATGACCGCGGCGGGGATCCGCACCGTCCAGACCGCCGTGGGCGACCGCTACGTCCTCGAGGCGATGCGCACGGGCGGCTTCAGCCTCGGTGGCGAGCAGTCCGGGCACCTGATCATGGCCGAGCACGCCACGACGGGCGATGGCACGCTCACGGCGCTCCACCTGGCGGCCCGGGTGGCCGCCAGCGGTCGCTCGCTCGCCGAGCTCGCCCAGACGGTCCCGCGGCTGCCGCAGATCCTGCTCAACGTGGCGGGCGTGGACCGCGGCCGGGCGGCGTCGGACGACGGCCTGCTCGCGGCCGTCAGCGCCGCCGAGGCGGAGCTGGGCGAGACGGGCCGCGTGCTCCTTCGCCCCTCGGGCACGGAGCCGGTGGTCCGCGTCATGGTCGAGGCGGCCGACCAGGAGCAGGCCGACCGGGTCGCGCACCGGCTCGCCGACGTGGTCCGGGAGCGGCTGGCGCTGTGACGGCCGCGGTCGACGCCCCGCTGGGGGCCGCGGACCTGCGTGCGCAGGTCGAGCGCCTGCTCGAGGGGGGCCTGCCCCTGCCGATCGTCCAGGCGGGCGACCCGGTGCTGCGCCGCCCGGCGACGCGCTACGACGGGCAGCTCCCGGACGACGTCCTCGCGGCGCTCCTGACGGCGATGCGGGCGACGATGCACGCGGCCCCCGGCGTCGGGCTGGCGGCGCCGCAGGTCGGTCTCGGCGTCGCGATCGCCGTCGTCGAGGACGGGTGGGCGGCGGACCCGGACAGCGCCCGCGTGCGCGAGCGGACCCCGGTGCCGTTCCGCGTCCTGGTGAACCCCGCGTACGAGCCGGTCGGCACCGAGCAGGTGACGTTCTACGAGGGCTGCCTCAGCGTCCAGGGCTGGCAGGCGGCGACGCCGCGGTGGCGCTCGGTGCGGCTCACGGGGGCCGACGAGCGCGGGCTGCCGCTCGACGAGGTGCTGCACGGGTGGCCGGCCCGCATCGTGCAGCACGAGACGGACCACCTGGCGGGGCGCCTGTACGTCGACGTGGCCCAGATGCGCTCGCTCGTGTCGCCCGCGCAGGCGGCGCGGTGGGCCGGTGACCTCACACCCGAGCGCGCCGCCGCCGAGCTCGGGTTCCCGCTCACCTGACCGCGTCCCGTCCGGGGGCGGAGGGGTCGCACGGGGCGCCGCGGGCTCATCCGTGAGGACGACGTCGAGAGCGGCGAGACCTTGCGATGCTGGTCGAGCACACCGGTGGCCGGATCGGGGAACCCTGAGCGGGAATAGGGGGTTATCCCGATGTCGGCCCGTCGCTCCCGCCCTCTACCGTGGGTCCAGGGAGCAGACGGCTTCGCGACGACGTGGACCGAGCCGATCACCCGAGCCGCCCGGGTGGGCGCACCGAGACCCAGGAGCTGATGACGTGCTGGAAGGACTGGCCGACTGGGTCGTCGCGCTGTCGAGCACGCCGTGGGTCTTCGTGGCGCTCTACGCCTTCGCCACCATCGACGGGTTCTTCCCCCCGGTGCCGAGCGAGTCGGTCATCATCGCGCTGGCCGCGACCGCGATGGCCGAGGGCGTCCCGAACCTCTGGATCCTGGGGGCCGTCGCCGCGGCGGGCGCCTTCACGGGGGACCAGATCGCGTACTCGCTGGGCCGCCGGCTGCCCGTGGGCGACCTGCGGATGATGCGTGGCAAACGCCAGCAGCGGGCCCTGCGTTGGGCGGACCGCGCGCTGGCGGACCGCGGCGCCGCCTTCATCATCGCCGCCCGGTACGTGCCCGTGGGTCGGGTCGCGGTGAACATGACGGCGGGTGCGGTGGGCTTCTCCCGCGTCCGCTTCACCGTGCTCGCGGCCATCGCGGCCGTGAGCTGGGCCGCGTACTCGGTGCTGCTCGGCGTCGGCGCCGGCGCCTGGCTGGGGGACAACACGATCCTGGCCGTGGCGGTCGGCGTGGCCGGCGGGCTCGCGCTCGGGTTCGCGCTCGATCCCGTGATCGCCTGGTTCATCCGGCGTCGCCTGGGGCGATCTGAGCGCGCCGCCCGGTCCCTCGCCGACCGACCGGGCGGCTCCGGAGCGCCCGTCAGGGCCGCCGCGGTGAGGCCCGAGGCCTGAGCTGTCGCCGGCGCGGGCCCTGAGCCCACCGGTACGACGGCGCCGGCCCGCCTCAGAGCTTGCGCAGCCGCACCCGCTCCACGGCGTGGTCGGCGCCCTTGCGCAGCACGAGCGTCGCGCGACCGCGGGTCGGCAGGATGTTCTGCTCGAGGTTCGGGGCGTTGATCGAGTCCCAGATCTGCTCGGCGCGCGCCACGGCCTGCTCGTCGGTGAGCGACGCGAAGCGGTGGAAGAACGACTCCGGGTCCGCGAAGGCCGTCGCGCGCAGGCTGAGGAAGCGGTCCACGTACCAGCGGCGCACGTCGGCCGTGCGCGCGTCGACGTAGATGGAGAAGTCGAAGAAGTCGCTCACGGCGATGCTCGTGCCGCCGGCGGCGACCGCGCGCGCCGGCTGCAGGACGTTCAGTCCCTCGACGATGAGGACGTCGGGACGGCGCACGACGACGTGCTCGCCCGGGACGATGTCGTAGGACAGGTGGGAGTAGACGGGGGCGCGCACCTCGGGCCGGCCGGCCTTGACGGCGGCGACGAAGCGGAGCAGCGCCCGGCGGTCGTACGACTCGGGGAAGCCCTTGCGCTCCATGAGACCGCGGCGCTCGAGCTCGTGGTTCGGGTAGAGGAAGCCGTCGGTCGTCACGAGCTCGACGCGGGGAGTCTCGGGCCACCGTGCCATGAGCTCGCGCAGGACGCGCGCGGTCGTCGACTTCCCGACGGCGACCGAGCCCGCGACGCCGATGACGTAGGGCGTGCGGCCGGGCGCCTCGCGCAGGAAGGTCGTGGAGGCCTCGTGGAGGGCCGTCGTCGCGTTGACGTACAGCGCGAGCAGCCGGGACAGCGGGCGGTAGACCGCGTCGACCTCGGCCAGGTCGATGGGGTCGCCGAGCCCGCGCAGCCGCGTGACGTCCCCGTCGGTGAGCGGCAGGGGGGTCGAGGCCGAGAGGCGGCTCCAGGCCGCCCGGTCGAGCTCCACGTACGGCGTGGACGGGGCGGCGGCGGCATCGGGCACCCGCGCATTCTGCCGCTCCTCGAGGGGCCCCGCAGAATCCGGCGCGAGGGGCGCGGTGCAGGGCGGTGAACGGGTCGCCATGCGCGTGCCCGCCCCGGGCGACTCACCGCCTACACTCGGCGCCATGTGCGGAATCGTGGGATACGTCGGTGCCCAGCAGCCGGACGAGCGCCCGCTCGAGGTGGTCATGGGCGGCCTGGCCCGCCTGGAGTACCGGGGGTACGACTCCGCCGGCGTGGCGCTCGTGACGCCGGCAGGCCTTGCGCTCGCGAAGAAGGCGGGCAAGCTCACCAACCTCGTCCAGGAGCTCGAGGCGCAGCCGCTGCCGCCGGCCACCGCCGCGATCGGCCACACGCGCTGGGCCACGCACGGGGCGCCGAACGACGTCAACGCACACCCGCACGTCTCGGCGGACGGGCGGATCGCCGTCATCCACAACGGCATCGTCGAGAACTTCTCCGCCCTGCGCAGCGAGCTCGAGTCGACCGGCGTGCGCATGACGAGCGAGACGGACACCGAGGTCGTGGCGCACCTGCTGGGCCGCGCGTACGAGGAGAAGCAGGACCTCGGCGAGGCCATGCGCTCCGTCGCCCGCCGCCTGCACGGCACGTTCACGCTGCTCGCCGTCCACGCGGACACGCCCGACGTCGTCGTCGGCACGCGCCACGACTCCCCGCTCGTCGTCGGGCTGGGGGAGGGCGAGAACTTCCTCGGGTCCGACGTGGCCGCGTTCATCGCCTACACGCGCGAGGCCATGGAGCTCGGGCAGGACGAGGTCGTGACCATCACGCCCGACACGGTGAGCGTCGTCGACTTCGACGGGATGCCCGTCGAGCCGCGCCGCTTCAGGGTCGACTGGGACGCCGCCGCCGCCGAGAAGGGCGGCTTCGCGTCCTTCATGGACAAGGAGATCCACGACCAGCCGCACGCGATCGCCGACACCCTGCTGGGGCGCACGGACGACGCGGGCCGCCTCGTGCTCGACGAGCTCCGCGTCGACGAGGCCGTGCTGCGCCAGATCGACAAGATCGTGGTCATCGCGTGCGGGACGGCGGCCTACGCGGGCCAGGTCGCCAAGTACGCGATCGAGCACTGGTGCCGCATCCCGGTCGAGGTCGAGCTCGCGCACGAGTTCCGCTACCGCGACCCGGTGGTGAACTCCAAGACGCTCGTGGTGGCCGTCTCCCAGTCCGGCGAGACCATGGACACCCTCATGGCGGTGCGTCACGCGCGCGAGCAGGGCGCCACGGTCGTGGCTGTCGTCAACACCCACGGCTCGACCATCCCGCGCGAGTCCGACGCCGTCCTGTACACGCACGCCGGCCCCGAGGTCGCCGTCGCGTCCACGAAGGCGTTCCTCGCGCAGATCACGGCCGCGTACCTGCTGGGGCTCTACCTCGCCCAGCTGCGGGGCACGAAGTTCCCGGACGAGATCGGCGAGATCCTCGAGGACCTGCGCGCGATCCCCGACAAGGTGCAGACCGTGATCGACGGTGCGGACCACGTGCGCGAGACAGCCCGTTCCATGGCCGAGGCCAGGTCGGTCCTCTTCCTGGGCCGCCACGTCGGCTACCCGGTGGCCATGGAGGGTGCGCTGAAGCTCAAGGAGCTCGCGTACATCCACGCGGAGGGCTTCGCGGCCGGCGAGCTGAAGCACGGCCCCATCGCCCTGATCGAGGAGGGCCAGCCCGTCTTCATCATCGTGCCGTCGCCGCGGGGCCGGGACTCGCTGCACAGCAAGGTGATCTCGAACATCCAGGAGATCCGGGCGCGGGGCGCCCGGACGCTGGTGATCGCGGAGGAGGGCGACACCGACGTGCTGCCCTTCGCCGACGAGGTCTTCTACGTCCCGCGGACTCCCGTGCTGCTGGCGCCGCTGGTCTCCGTCGTGCCACTGCAGATCTTCGCGTGCGAGCTGGCCACGGCGAAGGGCCTCGACGTCGACCAGCCGCGCAACCTCGCCAAGTCCGTCACCGTCGAGTGACGGCTCCCGCCGGGGCCCGCGCGTGATCGTCGGCGTCGGGATCGACGTCGTGGACGTCGCCCGGTTCGTGGCGACGTTGGAGCGCGCCCCGGGCCTGCGTGCCAAGCTCTTCACGCCCGACGAGCGCGACCTTCCCGCCGCGTCGCTGGCGGCGCGGTTCGCCGCCAAGGAGGCCATCGCCAAGGCCCTCGGCGCGCCGGGGACCATGAGCTGGCAGGACGCGACCGTCCGTCGCGTCGTCGGCGGCCCGCCGGAGGTCGAGATCGTGGGCACCGTCGCGGCGCGAGCCGCCGAGCTCGGCGTCGACCGGTTCCACCTGTCGCTCTCGCACGACGCCGGCATCGCGTCCGCCATGGCGGTCGCAGAGCGCGACTGACACAGCGCGACTGACGCGCGTGCCGCCGCGGGTCGTCCCGCGGCGGCACGGCGGCGTCGGCTCAGTCGGCGAGCGCGGGGACCACCTGCGACTCGAAGAGCTCGATGCTCGAGCGGTCGTACGCGGCGTCGACGAAGTACGTGATCGCGTACGTCATGCCCAGGCCCTGCAGCTCGCGCAGCGTGGCGACGATCTGCTCGGGGGTGCCCACGAGGGGACCGGTCCGGAACTGGCGGTCGACCTCGGCCGCCTTCTCGGGGCTCAGCACGCCGCGGTAGTGCTCGGCGATCCAGTCGAGCTTCGCGTCCACGTCGGCCTGCGTGGCGCCGATGACGACGTTGTAGTTGGCCGAGCGCGTGATCGCACCGAAGTCCGTGCCGACCTCGCGGCAGTGCTGCTCGAGGATCGCGGACTTGTGCGCGAAGCCCTCCAGCGAGCCGTCGAAGTTCGTGTACTGCGCGTACCGCGCGGCGATGCGGAGCGTCTTCTTCTCGCCGCCGCCGGCGATCCAGAACGGGATCCCGCCGTCCTGCAGCGGCTGGGGCTGCACCCGCGCGCCGCTGACCTGGTAGTGCTTGCCGTCCAGGGTCGCCTCGCCGGTCTCCCACGCCTGCTTCATGATCTGCACGCCCTCGTCGAGCATCGCGATCCGCTCGCCGGCGCGCGGGAACCCGTAGCCGTAGGCCCGCCACTCGTGCTCGTACCAGCCGGCGCCGATGCCCATCTCGACGCGACCGCCGGAGACGACGTCGATCGTCGCCGCGACCTTCGCCAGGTAGGCGGGGTTGCGGTACGCCATGCACGTGCACATCTGGCCGAGGCGCACGCGCGACGACGCGGCGGCGAACGCCGCCATGAGGGTCCAGGCCTCGTGCGTGGCCTCGAGCGTCGGCTCGGGCGTCGTGTGGAAGTGGTCGTACACCCACACCGACTCCCATGCCGTGCCGGCGTCGGCGTGCTGGACGAGGTCCCGCATCACCGCCCACTGGTCGGTCGGTGCGATGCCGACGAGGTCGAGCCGCCAGCCCTGGGGGATGAAGAGTCCGAAGCGCATGACGTCACGCTAGTCGAAACGATGCGGTCGCACGCGCCGGCGCCGGTCCCGAAGGCGTACCCGAGGCGTCAGTACCCGAGGTTCGGGGCCAGCCAGCGCTCGGCCTCCTCGACGCTCCAGCCCTTGCGCGCGGCGTAGTCCTCGACCTGGTCCCGGCCGATCTTGCCGACGGCGAAGTACGTCGCCTCCGGGTGGGCGAGGTAGACCCCGGACACGGCCGACGGCGGCGTCATCGCGTAGGACGACGTCAGCGCGAGCCCGACCTGCGCCGCGTCGAGCAGGTCGAACAGCGTCTGCTTCTCCGTGTGGTCGGGCTGGGCGGGGTAACCGGGGGCGGGCCGGATGCCGGCGTAGCGCTCGCGGATCAGCTCGGCGACGGGCAGCCGCTCGTCGGGCGCGTAGCCCCAGTAGCGCGTGCGGACCTCGCGGTGCAGCCACTCGGCGAAGGCCTCGGCCAGGCGGTCGGCGAGCGCCTTGACCAGGATCGCCGTGTAGTCGTCGCCGTCGCGCTCGTAGCCGGCGGCGAGCTCCTCGGCGCCGTGGATCGCCACCGCGAAGGCGCCGATGTGGTCGCCCGCGGGCGCGACGAAGTCCGCGAGGGCCGTCAGGTCGCCCGCGCGCTCGCGCTGCTGGCGCAGCGTGTGCAGCACGGCGAGCGGCGCGCCCGCGTCAGCCCCCGCGGCGTGCACCTCGATGTCGTCGCCCACCCGCCGGGCGGGCCAGAGGCCGACGACGCCCTCCGCGCGCACCAGGTCCTCGCGCACCATCGCGTCGAGCAGCGCCCGGGCGTCGGCGAACAGCTCGCGGGCCTGCTCGCCCTGGCGCGGGTCGTCCAGGATCCGGGGGTAGGTGCCGCGCAGCTCCCAGCTCGTGAACAGGGGCGTCCAGTCGATCACCTCGACCAGCTCGGCGAGCGCGGGGCGTACGACGTGGCGGCCCGGTTCGCGCGGCGGCGGGGGCGTCGGCGGCGCGACCCGCGTCGCGCGGCGGCGCGCCTCCG
>NZ_JACEXH010000098.1:0-12585 GCF_014525465.1 Actinotalea sp. JY-7885
GCTCGCGTGGATCCCGCGTCGCGCCGGTGAGCGCGGCGGCGTCGAGATGGGGACCCTGCCGGGCCTGCTGCCCGGCGGGCGCCCCGTGGCGGACGCGCAGGCGCGCGTCGACCTCGCGGCCGCGTGGGACGTCGAGCGCCTCCCGGTCGAGCCCGGTCGCAGCGCCGCGGAGATCGTCGCCGCGGCCGCCGACGGCACGCTGGGCGGCCTCGTGGTGGGCGGGGTCGACCCGGTCGACCTGCCCGACCCCGCGCTGGCGCGGGCCGCGCTCGAGCGCGTGGGCTTCGTCGTCTCGCTCGAGGTGCGTGCCTCGGCCGTGACGGCGCTGGCCGACGTCGTGCTGCCCGTCGCGCCGCCCGTGGAGAAGGCCGGCACCTGGATGAACTGGGAGGGTCGCCTGCGGCCGTTCCCCCAGGCGCTCACCTCGACCGCGATGTCCGACCACCGCGTCCTGGACGTCCTCGCGGACGCGATGGGCACGGCCCTCGGCCTGCGCACGCTGGCCCAGGTCCACGCGGAGATCGACGCCCTCGGCCCCTGGGACGGCGAGCGCGTCGCCGCGCCCGCGGTCGCCTCCGTCGAGCCGCCGTCGCTGTCCTCCGGTCAGGCCGTGCTCGCGACGTGGCACCAGCTGCTCGACGCGGGTCGCTGCCAGGACGGCGAGGCCTTCCTCGCCGGCACGGCGCACCGGCCGGTCGCTCGCCTCGGCGCCGGCACGGCGGCGGCGCTCGGCGTCGCGACGGGCGACGGCGTCACCCTGCGCACGGCGGCCGGCCAGATCACGCTCCCGGCGGTCGTCACCCCGATGCCCGACGGCGTCGTCTGGGTGCCCACGCACTCCACCGGCTCGATGGTGCGGCCGACGCTCGGCGTCGACGCCGGCGCCGTCGTCGAGCTCGCCGCGGCGTCCGCCGCCGTGGGCGCGCGGACCGGGTCCGACCACACCGACGGAGAGGTGCTGTGATGGCCGGCCTCATGCCCCTGGCCGCGGCGGTCCCGCCGACCGCGGACTTCAGCAACGACACGTGGTGGATCGTCCTGATCAAGGCGGTCGGCATCATCGTGTTCCTGCTGGTCAGCGTGCTGTTCGCGATCTGGTTCGAGCGCAAGGTCGTCGCCCGGATGCAGATCCGGTCGGGCCCGAACGTCCACGGTCCCTTCGGCCTGCTGCAGTCGATGGCCGACGCCGGCAAGCTCCTCCTCAAGGAGGACGTGAACGTCAAGGCCGCGGACAAGGTCGTCTACATCGTGGCGCCGATGATCTCGGTGTTCTGCTCGCTGCTGACGTTCGCCGTCATCCCGCTGGGCCCCGCCGTCTCGATGTTCGGCATCGAGACGCCGCTCCAGCTCACGGACTTCCCCGTGGCGGTGCTCTACATCCTGGCGGTCACGTCGGTCGGCGTGTACGGCATCGTGCTCGGCGGCTGGTCCTCCGGCTCGACCTACCCGCTGCTCGGCGCGGTGCGCTCGACCGCCCAGGTCATCTCCTACGAGCTGGCGATGGGCCTGTCGCTCGTCAGCGTCTTCGTCATGGTCGGCTCGATGTCGACGTCGCAGATCGTCGAGTCGCAGGACTCGATCTGGTGGGTCTTCCCGCTGCTGCCCGCGTTCGTCGTCTACTTCATCTCCATGGTCGGCGAGGTCAACCGCCTCCCGTTCGACCTGCCCGAGGCGGAGGGCGAGCTCGTCTCCGGCTTCATGACCGAGTACTCCTCGATGAAGTTCGCCTGGTTCTTCCTCGCCGAGTACATCAACATGCTCAACGTCTCCGCCGTCGCCACGACGCTGTTCTTCGGTGGCTGGAAGGCGCCGTTCGGCCTCGGCCTGATCAACGACGGCATGCTCAACCAGGGCTGGTGGCCGCTGCTGTGGTTCCTCGCCAAGCTCTGGTTCTTCATGTTCCTGTTCGTCTGGATCCGCGGCACGCTGCTGCGCTTCCGCTACGACCAGTTCATGAAGTTCGGCTGGAAGGTGCTCATCCCGGTCGCCCTCGCGTGGATCGTCTGCGTCGCGGTCGTCCAGGGCATCCGCCAGTTCACGGACGTGGACCTGCGCTCGCTGCTCATCGCGCTCGGCGTCATCGCGGTGGTCGGCATCGGCCTCTCCTTCCTCATCCCGGAGAAGAAGCCGGAGCCGGAGCCGGAGCCGGAGGCGTTCGACGCCTTCGCGGGGGGCTACCCTGTTCCGCCGCTGCCCGGCCAGTCGCTCCCGCCCTCGCCGCGCCGCCTGCGCCTGCAGGAGGCGGCCGCGGGGTCCGCCGCCGGCACCGGGACCGCGACGCTCACCGAGGCGCCCGCCGTCGCGGGCACGCAGACACCCGCCGACGGCGACCAGGAGGAGACCCGTGGCTGACAAGGACCTCAGTCGTCGCGACAGCGACGGCGGTGCCGTGGGCGGGCGCGAGCCCGCGCACGAGTACGAGTCGCTCATCGAGCCGAAGAAGGGCATCGGCGAGGTGCTCGCGCCCGTCGCGGGCTTCGGCGTGACCCTCTCGGCGATGTTCAAGCCGGTCATCACCGAGCAGTACCCGTTCGAGAAGCCGCCGACGAAGCCGCGGTACCACGGGCGCCACCAGCTCAACCGGTACCCGGACGGGCTCGAGAAGTGCATCGGCTGCGAGCTGTGCGCGTGGGCCTGCCCGGCCGACGCCATCTACGTCGAGGGCGCCGACAACGCGCCCGACGCGCAGTTCTCGCCGGGGGAGCGGTACGGCCGCGTCTACCAGATCAACTACCTGCGCTGCATCTTCTGCGGCCTGTGCATCGAGGCCTGCCCGACGCGCGCGCTGACGATGACCAACGAGTACGAGCTCGCCGGTCCGACGCGCCGCGGGATGATCTACGAGAAGCAGGACCTCCTGGCGCCCCTGGGCGAGGGCATGCTCGCGGCCCCGCACCCGATGGTGCCCGGCACGGACGACACCGACTACTACCGCGGCTCGGTCAACGGCCCGGTCCCGGAGCAGATCGACTGGGTCGCCCAGTGGCGCCCGGAGGAGCCGAGCCTGCAGGCGCTGCGCCCGGACCACCGCGCACCCGAGCGGTCGACGGACCGCGGGACGGCCTCCGAGCTCGCGGAGCCGGTCGAGCACGGTCAGCCGGCCGAGGTCGACACCACCGCCTCGCACGGGAGGGCCACCCGATGACCCCGTCCACCACCACCGCCGCGGCCGTGGTGACGTCGCTCGTCGAGACGGGCAGCACGTCGGCCGGCGAGGCGGTGCTCTTCTGGGTGCTCGCGCCGATCATGGTGCTGTCGGCGCTCGGCCTGCTCTTCGCCAAGAAGACGGTCCACGCCGCCATGAGCGTCGTGGTCGTGATGATCAGCCTCGCGATCCTCTACGTCGCGCAGGATGCGCCGTTCCTCGGCGTCGTCCAGGTGATCGTGTACACGGGCGCCGTGATGATGCTGTTCCTCTTCGTCCTCATGCTCGTGGGCGTCGACTCCTCCGACTCGCTCGTCGAGACGATCGCCGGTCAGCGGTGGATCGGCGCGCTGCTCGGCATCGGCCTCGGCGCCGTCCTGGTCGGCGTCGTGCTCACGGCGGCCGACCTGCGGCCCGCCGGGCTCGAGGCCGTCAACGCCGACAGCAACCCGGTCGGCGTCGCCCGCGTGATCTTCGGCGACTACGTCTTCGCGCTCGAGGTCGTCGGCACGCTGCTCGTCATCGCCGCGATCGGGGCGCTCGTGCTCACGCACCGCCAGCGCCTCACGCGCCAGGTCGGCCAGCGCGAGCGCGCGGACCTGCGCGTCGCCCAGGGCGGCGTGCTCACGCCCCTGCCCTCGCCCGGTGTCTACGCCCGCAGCAACGCCATGGACGTGGCGGCCCTCGGGCCCGACGGCCGCCCGCTCGAGCAGTCGGTCCCGCGCGTGCTGCGCGTCCGCGGCCAGGAGCGTCAGGTCGACGAGGTGCGCGGCGACGTCGGCGCCCAGGGCATCGGCTCCACGCCCCCCGAGCGGTCCATCACCGGTGAGGAGCCCGTGCGGTGAACCTGAGCAACTACCTGGTGCTGGCCACCGTGCTGTTCTCGATCGGCGCGCTCACCGTGCTGCTGCGCCGCAACGCGATCGTCGTGTTCATGGGCATCGAGCTCATGCTCAACGCGACCAACCTCGCGTTCGTGACGTTCTCGCGGATCCACGGTGACCTCACGGGGCAGGTCGTGGCGTTCTTCGTCATGGTCGTGGCCGCGGCCGAGGTCGTCGTCGGGCTCGCCATCATCGTCGCGATCTTCCGCACCCGTCGCTCGGCCTCGGTCGACGACGTCAACCTTCTGAAGAGCTGAGGAGCGCCGGGTGTTGACACACGCTCTTGCCGGCCTGCCCGCAGGCCTGGCCACCGCTGCCGACGATCACGTCGCCGCCGCCGGGGAGGCGACCGGCGCGTTCTCGTACGCCTGGCTGCTGGTCGCGCTGCCCCTGCTCGGGGCCGCGGTCCTGCTGCTGCTGGGACGACGCGCGGACCGATGGGGCCACTGGCTCGGCGTCCTCGCCTCGGCCTCGGCCTTCGTGGTCGGGGCCGTGCTGTGGGTGGCCACGCTCGGCCTGCCCGCTCAGGACCGCGTCCAGGACCTGCACCTGTTCTCGTGGATCCCGGCGGGTGACTTCACCCTGGACGCCGGCCTGCGGATCGACCCGCTCTCGCTGACCTTCGTCCTGCTGGTGACGTTCGTCGGCACGCTGATCCACGTCTACTCCGTGGCGTACATGGAGCACGACGCCGACCGGCGCCGGTTCTTCGCCTACCTCAACCTCTTCGTCGCGGCGATGCTCCTGCTGGTCCTCGCGGACAGCTACCTGCTGCTCTTCGTCGGCTGGGAGGGCGTGGGCCTCGCCTCCTACCTGCTCATCGGGTTCTGGAACCACCACCTGCCCTACGCCGTCGCGGCCAAGAAGGCGTTCATCGCCAACCGCGTGGGCGACGTCGGCATGCTCATCGCGATCTTCATCCTGTTCGCCGAGTTCGGCGGGACGGACTTCGTCACGGTGTTCTCCGGTGCGCCCGGCGCCAGCGAGGCGGTCCTGACGGCGGCCGGGCTCATGCTGCTGCTCGCCGCCTGCGGCAAGTCGGCGCAGTTCCCGCTCCAGGCCTGGCTCGGCGACGCGATGGCCGGCCCGACCCCGGTCTCGGCGCTCATCCACGCGGCGACGATGGTCACCGCGGGCGTCTACCTGGTCGTGCGGTCCGCGCCCGTGTACGACGGCGCGCCCACCGCGCTCCTCGTCGTGGCGATCGTCGGTGCGATCACGCTGCTCTTCGGCGCGATCGTCGGCTGCGCCAAGGACGACATCAAGAAGACGCTCGCCGCGTCGACGATGTCGCAGATCGGCTACATGATGCTCGCGGCCGGCCTGGGTCCGATCGGCTACGCGTTCGCGATCTTCCACCTGCTCACGCACGGCTTCTTCAAGGCGGGGATGTTCCTCGGCGCGGGGTCCGTCATGCACGGCATGGACGACTCGGTCGACATGCGCCGCTACGGCGGCCTGTCCCGCTACATGAAGATCACGTGGCTGACCTTCGCGGCCGGCTGGCTCGCGATCATCGGCTTCCCCGGCCTGTCCGGCTTCTGGAGCAAGGACAAGATCATCGAGACGGCGTTCGCGACGGCCGGCGGCGAGGGCTGGCAGCCCTGGGTCTTCGGCGGTGTCGCGCTGCTCGGTGCCGGGCTGACGGCGTTCTACATGTCCCGCCTGTTCTTCATGACGTTCCACGGCGAGCGCCGCTGGAGCGACGGGCACGGCGGGGGAGCGGTGGACCCGGCGGCGCCGGTGCGCCACCCGCACGAGTCGCCGAAGCTCATGACCATCCCCATGGTCGTGCTGGCCATCGGCTCCGTCGGCCTCGGCGGCGCCCTGACCATCGGCGGCGCGTTCACCACGTGGCTCGAGCCGGTCACGGGGCACGCCGAGCACCACGAGCCCGTGCTCTCGGTGCCGGTCATCACCGGCCTGACGCTCGCGCTCGTCGCCGTCGGCGCGTTCCTGGCGTGGCGCCAGTACGCGGCCTCGCCGGTGGCCGTCGTCGCGCCGCGCGGCTCCGTGCTGACGCGTGCCGCGCGCAAGGACCTGTACCAGGACGACGTCAACGAGACGCTGCTCATGCGCCCCGGGCAGTACCTCACGCGCTCGCTCGTGTACGGCGACCGTGAGGTCGTCGACGGGGCGGCGACGGGCCTCGCGCGCGTCGTCGCGGGCTCGGGCGACGTGCTGCGCAGGCTGCAGAACGGCTACGTGCGGACCTACGCGTCCGGCATGGTCGCCGGCGTCGTCGTGCTGGCCGCCGTCGCGCTGGCGTTCCGGATCTGAGGGAAGAGACACCATGACCGAGACCTTCCCCTGGCTGACCACGCTGATCGTGGTCCCGCTCCTGGGCGCCGCCGTCGTGTGGCTCCTCCCGTCGGGCGCGCGCAAGCACGCCCGGCCCGTCGCGCTCGCCGTGTCGCTCGTCGTGCTCGTGCTGGCCGTGCTCGCCACGCTCCAGTTCGACGTCGCCCGCGCCGGCGAGCACCAGCTCACCGAGCAGGCGCCGTGGATCCCCACGTTCGGCGTCAGCTACGCCGTCGGCGTCGACGGCGTGGGCCTCGCGCTGGTGCTGCTGTCGGTCGTGCTCGTGCCGCTGGTCCTGCTGGCGGCCTGGCGCGAGCACCCGGACGCCGTCGCGGCGCGGGTGGCGCAGGGCACGGACGCGCAGGCCGACGCGCCGTCGGCCGTCGAGGGCGGCAACCGCATCCGCAACTACGTCGCGCTGATCCTCGTCCTCGAGGCCTTCATGGTCGCCGTGTTCGCGGCCCGGGACCTGTTCCTGTTCTACGTCCTCTTCGAGGCCATGCTGATCCCGGTCTACTTCATGATCGGCGCCTTCGGCGGCCTGCGTCGGCGCTACGCCGCCGTGAAGTTCCTGCTGTTCTCGCTCGCGGGCGGGCTCATCATGCTGGTCGGCGTCATCGCGCTGTACCTCCAGGGCCCGGGCGGCGAGCAGGGCTTCCTCATCGACAACCTCGTCGGTCTCGACCTGCCGGTCACGACCGAGCGGCTGCTGTTCCTCTCGCTGTTCCTCGCGTTCGCCGTCAAGGCGCCGATGTGGCCGGTCCACACCTGGCTGCCCGACGCCGCCGAGCAGGCGCCCGCCGGGACGTCGGTGCTGCTGGTCGGCGTGCTCGACAAGGTGGGCACCTTCGGCATGCTGACGCTCTGCCTGCCGCTGTTCCCCGACGCCTCCCGCTGGGCGGCGCCCGTGATCATCGTGCTCGCGGTCGTGTCGGTGCTCTACGGCGCGCTCCTGGCCATCGGCCAGGAGGACCTCATGCGCCTCATCGCGTACACGTCGGTCAGCCACTTCGGCTTCATCGTGCTCGGCATCTTCGCCTTCAACGAGGTCAGCACGCAGGGCGCGTCGCTCTACATGGTCAACCACGGCCTGTCGACGGGCGCGCTGTTCCTGCTCGCCGGCTTCCTGGTGGCGCGGCGCGGCACGGCGCGGCTCTCCGCGTTCGGCGGTCTGCAGAAGGTCACGCCCGTGCTCGCGGGCACCTTCCTGGTGGCCGGGCTCTCGGCGCTCTCGCTGCCGGGCCTGTCGACGTTCGTCAGCGAGTTCCTCGTGCTGGTGGGCAGCTTCCAGGCCAACCGCCCCGCGACGATCGTGGCGACCCTCGGCGTCATCCTGGCCGCGCTGTACGTCCTGCTGACCTACCAGCGGGTCTTCACGGGACCCGTGCGCGACGACCTCGCGACCACGCCCGACCTGTCCGCGCGCGAGAAGTGGGTCGTGGGCCCGCTCATCGCCGCGATGCTCGTCCTCGGGTTCTACCCCGGACCCGCGCTCGACCTCGTGCGTCAGCCGGCCGAGGTCTCGGTCGCCGCCGTCCACGAGGGTGCCGACCCGGGCGGCCCGGGTGACGAGGCCGGCAACGCCAGCGATTCCTCCGTCGACGGGAGCGACAAGTGACCCCCGCCTTCGTGGCCCCCGAGGTCCCCTGGGCCCAGCTGGCGCCCGTGGTGATCGTGCTCGGAGCCGGAGCGATCGGGGTCCTCGTCGAGGCCTTCGCACCGCAGCGCGCGCGCCGCGCGATCCAGCTCGCCCTCGCGGTGCTCGCCCTCGCCGGCGCGCTCGTGGCGGTGGCGGCCCTGTGGAAGGACGTCATCAGCTCCGGTGGCTTCGAGATCCTCGGCGGCTCGGTCATGCTCGACGGACCCACGCTCGTCCTGTGGGGTGTGCTCGCGCTGCTCGGCCTCGTGAGCGTCCTGGTCATCGCGGACCGCGGCGAGACGGGTGAGGACGCGTTCGCGCCCTCGGCCGCCGCGATCCCGGGCTCGGAGTACGAGGAGCTCGCGCGCCGCAAGGGGCTCGCGCAGACCGAGGTCTACCCCCTGGTCCTGTTCGCGCTCGGCGGGATGATGATCTTCCCCGCCGCCGGTGACCTGCTGACGCTCTTCGTCGCGCTCGAGGTGCTCTCGCTGCCGCTGTACCTGCTGTCGGGGATGGCGCGCCGCCGCCGCCTCTTCAGCCAGGAGGCGTCGATGAAGTACTTCCTCCTGGGCGCCTTCGCCTCGGCGTTCCTGCTCTTCGGTGCGGCGCTGCTCTACGGCTTCGCGGGCTCGATCCGGTTCGCGGACATCGCGGCCGCGACGCAGACCGTGGTCGGGATGGACGCGCTGCTCCTCGCGGGCGTCGTCCTGGTCCTCGTGGGTCTGCTGTTCAAGGTCGGCGCCGTGCCGTTCCACTCGTGGACACCCGACGTCTACCAGGGTGCGCCGACGCCGATCACCGGCTTCATGGCTGCGTGCACCAAGATCGCCGCGTTCGGCGCGATCCTGCGCCTGGTCTACGTCGTCCTGCCGCCGCTCGAGTGGGACATCATGCCGCTGCTGTGGGCCGTCGCGGTCCTGACGATGCTGGTCGGCACCGTCGTGGCGATCGTGCAGACGGACGTCAAGCGCATGCTCGCGTACTCGTCCATCGCGCACGCGGGCTTCGTGCTCGTGGGCGTCGTCGCGCTGACGCCGTCCGCCATCCCGTCCGTGCTCTTCTACCTGCTGGCCTACGGCCTGGCGACGATCGGCGCGTTCGCGATCATCACCCTGGTCCGCGAGGTCACGTCCGGTCCGGAGTCGGCCGTCGTGGCCGAGGCGACCCACATCTCCCAGTGGTCCGGTCTCGGCAAGCGGCACCCGGTGCTGGCGACGTCGTTCGCGCTCTTCCTGCTCTCGTTCGCGGGCATCCCGCTCACGGGTGGCTTCATCGGGAAGTTCGCGGTCTTCGCCGCGGCGATCGAGGGTGGCCTGACGTGGCTCGCCGTCGTCGGCGTCCTCGCGTCCGCAGCGGCGGTCTTCTTCTACGTGCGCCTCATCGTGCTGATGTTCTTCACGGACGCCGCGGGCACCCCGGGCGAGTCGACGACCGTCGTGCGCTCCGAGGGCTTCACCGCCGTGGCGATCGGGATCGCCGTCGTCGGCACGGTGCTGCTCGGCGTGCTGCCCTCGCCCGTCCTCGACGTCCTCGCGGACGCGGCTCGGCTGATCCCGTGAGCTCCTCCACCACGCTGTCGCTCGCCGACCCGGCCCTGACCGAGCTCCTCACGGCTCGGCTCGGTCTGGTCGAGGAGCGGCTGCGCGGCGCGGTCACCCACGCGGACCTGCTCGCGGACACGGCGTCGCGGCATCTCGTCAACGCCGGCGGCAAGCGCCTGCGCCCCCTGCTGACGCTCCTCGCGGCGCAGCTGGGCGAGGGCCAGCGGCCCGAGGTGCTCGACGCCGCGGTGGTCGTGGAGCTGACGCACCTCGCGACGCTCTACCACGACGACGTCATGGACTCGGCGCCGGTGCGTCGCGGTGCGCCGGCGGCGCACGAGGTGTGGGGCAACCACGTCGCGATCCTCACGGGCGACCTGCTCTTCGCGCGCGCGTCGCGGCTCGTCGCGGGCCTCGGCCCCGAGGCGGTGCGCATCCAGGCGGCCACCTTCGAGCGGCTGTGCCTCGGCCAGCTCCACGAGACGGTGGGCCCGCCGGCCGACGTCGACCCCGTCGAGCACTACCTGCAGGTGCTGTCCGACAAGACCGGCTCGCTCATCGCGACGTCCGCCCGCTTCGGCGCGATGTTCGCCGGCTGCGGGCCGGAGATCGTGGCGACGCTCACGCAGTACGGCGAGAAGGTCGGCGTCGCGTTCCAGCTCGCCGACGACGTCATCGACCTCACCTCGGTGGGCGACCAGTCCGGCAAGACGCCCGGCACCGACCTGCGCGAGAAGGTCCCGACCATGCCGGTGCTGCTCCTGCGCCGCCGGGCGGCCGGCCCCGAGGGCACCGACGAGGACCGTGCGCTCGTCGCGCTGCTCGACTCCGACCTGAGCGCCGACGCGGACCTCGACGACGCCGTGCGGCGCCTGCGGTCCCACCCGGTCGTCGCCGAGACGCGCGCCCGCGCCGTGCAGTATGCCGACGAGGCGGTGGCCGCTCTGGGTACCCTTCCCGCGGGCCCGGTGCGGGACTCGCTCGTCTCCTTCACCCGGGCCCTGGTGGACCGCGCGGCCTGACGGCGGGCGGCGCGGCAGGTCGTTCACCCGGACGGCTCAACTCGGCACCGCGGCGTGCCGATGGTCCGGGAGCATGGTGCTGTACCGCAGCGGACGACGGTCCGCTAAGGGTGACGACGGGGAGGCTCGTGCGCACGTCCTGGGGCTCTGCGACCGACCGCGGGCGCGTCCGCAACCTCAACGAGGACTCGTTGCTGGCGTACCCGCCGGTCTTCCTCGTGGCGGACGGCATGGGCGGGCACTCCGCCGGAGACGTCGCCAGCCGGCTCGCGGTCGAGGAGTTCTCGCAGCTCGCGGGCCGCACGTCCGCGTCGCCCGACGAGATCCACGCGTGCTTCCACCGCACGGCCTCGCGCCTGCGGGGAGCGGTCCAGGCCGGACGCACCGCCGGCACCACGGTGGCGGGCGTGGCCATCGCGGCCCACGACGGTGGCTCGTACTGGCTGGTGTTCAACATCGGTGACTCGCGCGTCTACCGGCTCGCCGGGGGTGAGCTCGAGCAGATCAGCGTGGACCACTCGGTGGTCCAGGAGCTCATCGACCGCGGGGAGCTGTCCCCGCACGAGGCGGTGGGGCACCCCGACCGCCACGTCATCACGCGCGCCGTGGGCACGGGCGCCGAGCCCGAGCCGGACTACTGGCTGATCCCCGCCGGGACGGCCGACCGCGTCCTGGTCTGCTCGGACGGGCTCACCACCGAGCTCGAGGACACGACCCTCCTGCGCGTCCTGTCGACCGTGGCCGACCCGCAGGAGGCGGCCCAGGTGCTCGTCACCGCCGCGCTCGAGGCGGGCGGCAAGGACAACATCAGCGCCGTCGTCGTGGACGTCGCGATCGCGACCGACAGTCCCGACGTCGAGACCACCGTCCGTGCGCCGGACCGTGACGTCGCCGTGGCGGGTGCCGTTCGTCGGGCCGACGCGGCCCGCGACGCCGCGTGGGACGAGGAGATCGACGGCGCCACCATCCCGCGCTCCCCGTCCGCCGTGGGCGCCCGCGCGACCGAGCCGGAGGGCCCCGCGGGCCCGGCCGGCGCCAGCTCCACGGAGGTGCCGTGATGATCGTCCCCCTGTACGCCCCCGGCGAGTGGGTGGCCGTCGTGACCGACGGCCGGATCGCCCTCGTCCCGCCGACCACCGATGCCGCGCTCGTGCGCGACCTGTGGGAGACGGTGCGTGCGGGCGCGGGGCTGACCGGGGCGCTCCAGGTGCTGCTGCGCGGCGGGATCGCCGAGCTCCCGCCGTTCGCGCTCGTCGCGGTCGAGTCCGACCGCGCGCACGTCATCGTGCGGGGCGAGCTCGAGGTCGAGATCACGGGCGCGCGGTCCCGCACGCTCACGGGCGCCATGGTCTCCACCTGGGCGGAGGAGATCCACGCCGACGTCGAGTCCGTCACGGTCCGGACCCCCGCCCTCGGCGGGGCGTCCACCGACGGGGCACTGCCCGTGCTGTCCGGCGTCGTGCGCGCCGCGGGCGTGCGGGTGGAGACCAGGTCGGGTGCGGCCGCCCAGCCCGTCCCCGCGACGGCGCTCATCAGGGACGTCCCGACGGCAGCGGCGCCCGCGCCGACGCCGGAGCCGCAGCCCACGCCGGAGCCCGAGCCCACGCCGGAGCCCGAGCCCACGCCCGAGTCGGAGCCCACGCCGGAGCCTGAGCCCCAGCCGGAGCCGGAGCCGCAGCCCGCCCTCGAGTCGGAGCTCGAGTCGGAGCCCACGCCTGAGCCGGAGCCCGAGCCGGAGCCTGAGCCGGAGCCTGAGCCGGAGCCGGAGCCTGAGCCGGAGCCGGAGCCGGAGCCGGAGCCGGAGCCGGAGCCGGAGCCGGAGCCGGAGCCCGAGCCCGAGCCCGAGCCGGAGCCCACGCCCGAGCCCGAGCCCACGCCCGAGCCCGAGCCCGAGCCCGCCCCGGAGCCCACCCCCGCGCCGGAGACGCGCGCGCTCGCGCGTCATGCCCTGCCCCGCGGTCGGGTCGAGCCCGAGGATCTCGACGACCTGGAGCACACGCTGCTCCAGGCGCCCGCCGCCGCCCCGCCGTCCGCGCCCGCACTCGCGCCCGCG
>NZ_JACEXH010000099.1:0-12475 GCF_014525465.1 Actinotalea sp. JY-7885
GGCGGCCCTGTCCGGCGCGGTCGCCGATCCGGCGTGGCAGCGCCTCAAGGCCGCGGTGGCCTCGCTCCAGGCGGTCCAGGCCGCGGACGGATCCGTGCCGCAGGCCGCGGACCACGCGACCGCCCGCGCCGCCGTCGACGCCGTCCGCGCCGCGGTCGCCGCGCTGCGCCCATGGTTCCCGCACGACGACGACTACCTGGCGGCCCTCGACGTCGACCTGGCCCGCTGGGCCGACGGCGGCTTCCTCGTGCCGGACTTCCTCGACTCGCTCGTCGCCTTCCAGCCGCAGCGGCACCGGATCGACGGGCTCCAGCACCTCGTGGTCTTCGGGATGTACACGCAGAACGGCAGCCCGGACCGGCACCTCGAGGCGGTGCTCGTCGAGGTGGTGTGGCCGGAGTTCGTCGCCGAGCTCGAGGCGGGGGACTACTCGAACGCGATGTTCGTGCCCATCCGCTTCGTCGACTTCACGGCGGGGTACGACACCAACTCGGCGGTGCTCTTCCCCGAGACGGTCGCGATGCGCGCGGTGCCCACGTTCACGTGGGGCGCGATCTTCGCGGACCGCGAGGCGGCGCGCTTCCGGCGGGTGGTCCGGGCGGCGGCGGAGACGACGCGGCTGTCGCTGCCGCCGGACGCGGCCCGGCTCCTGGCGGACCAGCGCCTGGCCGAGGAGACCTTCGTCATGTGGGACCTCATCCACGACCGCACCCACATGCGCGGGGACCTGCCGTTCGACCCGTTCATGATCAAGCAGCGGATGCCGTACTTCCTCTACGCGCTCGAGGAGCTGCGCTGCGACCTCGTCGCCTTCCGGGAGGCGGTGCGCCTGCAGGACGAGGTGCCGCACGCCCGCCTCGTGCAGTACGCGGTCGTCTTCGACCGCATCTTCCGGTTCGCGATCACCGGCAGCCGGGTGCGGAACTACGACGGCCTGGGCGGGCAGCTGCTGTTCGCGTGGCTGCACCAGCACCACGTCCTGCACTGGACGGACAACCGGCTCTCGATCGACTGGGAGGGCCTGCCGGACGTGGTGCTCGCGCTCGGCCGCGAGATCGAGGACCTGTACTGGCGCTCGATCGACCGGCCCAAGGTGTCGCACTGGCTCGCCGCGTACGGGCTCGTCTCCGCCACCCTCACGCCGCACCCGTCGTCCACCTGGGCGAAGGGCGCCGACGCGCTGCCGCTCGACGGCCCCCTCAAGGGCCTCACGGACGCGGTGCTGCCGGACGAGTTCCCGCTGTCGATGTTCTACGAGGCCCTGACGCGGCGCATCGGCGACGTGGTGGGCTCGACCGCGGGCATCACGGGGCGGTGAGAGGATTCACCGCGTGACCACGCTGCACGACCCCGCCGCCACGAGCTTCGCGTCCGACAACTACGCCGGCGCCCACCCCGAGATCCTGCAGGCCCTCGTCGACGCCAACGGGGGACACCAGGTCTCCTACGGCGAGGACGTCTACACCGCGCGCCTGCGGGAGGTCATGGCGGCCCACCTCGGGCGCGAGGTCGAGGTCTTCCCGGTGTTCACGGGGACCGGCGCGAACGTGCTGTCGCTCCAGGCCATGCTGCCGCCGTGGGGCGCGGTGGTGTGCAGCGAGAACGCCCACATCCACACGGACGAGAACGGCGCGCCCGAGCGCGTCGCGGGCATCAAGCTCCTCACGGTGCCGACGCCGGACGCCAAGCTGACGCCCGAGCTCGTCGACCGGCAGGCGTGGGGCTGGGGCGACGAGCACCGGGCACAGCCGCTCGTCGTCTCGCTCACCCAGACGACGGAGCTCGGCACCTGCTACACGCCCGACGAGCTGCGCGCCCTGTGCGACCACGCCCACTCGCTCGGCATGCGGGTCCACCTCGACGGCGCGCGGCTGGCCAACGCCGCCGCGACGCTCGGCGTGCCGTTGCGGGCGCTCACGACGGACGTCGGCGTGGACGTGCTCTCGTTCGGCGGGACGAAGAACGGCCTGCTCGGCGCCGAGGCCGTCGTCGTCCTGAACCCGGAGGCCGCGCAGGGGCTGCCCTACCTGCGCAAGATGAACATGCAGCTGGGCTCCAAGATGCGCTTCCTCTCCGCGCAGCTCGTGGCCCTGCTCGAGGGCGACCTGTGGTTGCGGTCCGCGCAGCACGCGAACGCGATGGCGCTGCGCCTGCGTGATGCGGTCGTGCCGCTGCCGGGCGTCGAGGTCGTCCAGCGCGTCGAGTCGAACGCGGTGTTCGCGGCGCTGCCGGTCGGCGCGGCCGACCGGCTCCGTGAGCGCTTCCGCTTCTACGACTGGAACCGCGCGCGCGGCGAGGTGCGGTGGATGTGCGCCTTCGACACCACCGAGGCCGACGTCGACGCGTTCGCCACCGCGCTCCGCGAGGAGCTCGCCCGCGAGGACCAGCCCGCCGGCTGAGGCGCTCGGGAGCAAGGGCGAGCCCCGGCACCGGGCATTCCCCTCCCACCTCGCCGGGCCGTTCGGCTCATGCGGCCGGCGCGTCGACGAACGTCGTCTCGTCGAAGAGCCCCACGTTCTCGCCCGGAGGCCCGCTCGCCCCTCTGTCCGGGGCATCGACGGCGATGCGGCCCGGTGGCGCGCCGGGTGCGTGCTCGGGCAGGACAGCGGGTCGGCCGTCGGGGTGTCGGAACTCGAACCCGTGCGGGACTCGGGTGATCCGTAGGTCGTGGGTGTGGACGTGGTCGTGGTGGTGCCAGCACAACAGGACGCCGTTGTCGGTGGAGGTGTCGCCGCCGCGTGACCACCACCGGATGTGGTGGATGTCGCCCAGGGCGGGTCGTGCGGTGCATCCGGGGTACTGGCAGTGCCGGTCGCGGGCGATGACCGCGCGGCGGAGTTGTTTGGTGTAGGTGCGTCGGGTTTGGCCGACGTTGAGGATCTGCCGGTCGGGTCCGAACACGATCCGAGTGACCTCGGAGTCGCAGGCGATGCGCGCCAGGACCGAGGGCGGGACCGGGTCGCCGGAGTCGAGCTCGGCGGGGTCGAGGAGATCGGTTTCGAGCCCGGTGCGCCGGGCGGGTGCGCCGTCGCCGTCGCGGGCGGCCGCGTCGGTGGCCAGGCGTTGGAAGGTGTCCCAGGAGACGTGGACGTTCAGGTGCGGGCGAACCTGGGCCCCGACACCGGTCAGGCCCTGGTCCAGGACCAGCCGGGCGAGGTCGACCAGGGCTTCGGCCTGGCGCTGCTCAACGGGTCGCTGGTCGTCTTTCGCGGGCACGCCGGCGATGGATCGGACGGCGGTGGCCAGGAGCTGACCGTTCTCGTGGGTGAGGAACCCCGCGACCGTGACGCCGTCCCCGCGCGGGGTCAAGGTCAGGCGCTGGCGGGCGACGGCCTGGCGGTGCTCACGCTCGGCGGCCTGGTCGTCGAGCTTCGTGGCCATGCGACTGGTCAGGCGGCGGAACTCGTCGACACCCAGGCGTTTGGCCTGCTCGACGAAGAACGCCTCATTGCGGTCGGGCAGGTCGCTGGCCAAGGCGGCGCGCCGGGCGGGGGAGGACACCAGCCGGCTCAACGCCTCGGCGTGACCCCGGGTGATCTCCCCGGACGCCACCGCCTCGCGCACCACGGGCAGTTCGCCCATGGCCCGGCCGAGCTGGGCCTGGCGGGCCGCGTCCCCGTAGGCGATGCCCTCACGGCGCGCGACGTGCCCCGCCACCGTGCGGTCCGCCCCACCTAGCGCCCAGCGCCCGTCCGCCTCCACCGCTGCGAGCAGGACCGAGGCAGCCAGGTGGATCTGGTCTCCGACCACCCGCAGGTCCCTACGCACCGCGGCCGCCCGCGGCCCCTCCAGCGAACCCAGCGCCATCCCCGCCAACGCGGCGGCGTCCGCACGCAGCCGGGCGAGCAGCGCGTCGAGGCCCTCGACCCCGATCCCACCCGCCTCGCCCATCTCGACCCCCTGTGCACCGGTTCGCCCCTGATCGAACTAGTGTACTAATGGCCACCGACACGCACCATGCGCCGCCCGAGATCCGGACACAACCGACCCGGCCGCGCACAGCCCTCGTCGGCCGGCAGGAGCGCCCGTCACACGCCGCGCACGAACCGCACCTGCCGCACGTCCATCTCCGTCGTGCTCCGCCCGTCGGGCGCGAAGCCGTGCTTGCGGTAGAAGGCCTGCGCGCGCGGGTTGGGGTCCGCCACCCAGGCGGCGACGCCCTCGTCGGGGTCCAGGACCGCGTCCAGCAACGCCGCGCCGGCACCTGAGCCGTGGTGCGCGGCATCCACGTAGAGCACGAACAGCTGTCGGCTCCAGGTGGCGTCCGGGTCGCGGGCCGGTCCGGACATCGCGATGCCGACGACCGCGCCGTCGATCTCCGACACGGCGACGCGGTTGCCGCGGTAGCGCTCGTCGGTGAGGCCGACGGTCCAGAAGTGCTCGCGCCTCCGGAGGAGCTCCGGGTCGTCCAGCACCGAGTCCGGCATGAGTCCGCGGTAGGTCTGGCGCCAGGAGTCGACGTGCACACGCGCCATCTCGGGGGCGTCGGCGACCACCGCGGGCCGCACGGTCACAGCAGGCGTCATCCCGTGACACTAGAGAGGGCAAAGACGCGCGGCCACGCGATATCCCAGAGGCGGCCACGCGACCACCCGGAGGCGTGCGCCGTCAGCCCTGCCCGGCCGCGGGCAGCAGGCCCGCGTCCACCAGCTTCAGCGCGATCTCGTTGCCGTCCCCGCCGTGTACGACGGCGGCCGTGTCGCCACGCCGACCGAGGTCGTCGTCCTCGGCCGGCGTCGGGGTGCCGTGCGCGAGGACCTGCTCCGCCGGGGTCAGCTGCCGGATCGCGATGAGCTCGACCCGGTCCGGGTGCTCCGCGGCGATGTCGCCGTAGATCTGCGGGTCGTGCTGGCCGTCGTCGCCCACGAGCACCCACCGGATGTGCGGGAACTCCGTCATCAGGCGGCGGAGCGTCTCGCGCTTGTGGTGCTGCCCGCTGCGGAACCAGCCCGTGTTGGTCGGGCCCCAGTCGGTCAGCAGCAGCGGACCCGACGGGTACCCGTGGCGCTCGAGGAACCGGCGGATCGCGGGCGCGACGTTCCACGCACCGGTCGAGAGGTAGAAGGTCGGCGCGCCGGGGTTCGCGGCGCCCCACCGCCGGTAGAACGCGGACATGCCCGGCACGACGCGCCGCGCGTTCTCGTGCAGCACCATGCTGTTGTACGCGGCGAGCATGGGCCGGGGGAGCGCGGTGACCATGACGGTGTCGTCGATGTCGCTCACGAGCGCGGTGCGCTGGTCCGCACCGACGATGAGCAGGGGCGCCGTGATGCTGCGGCCGCCGAGGGTGAGCGTCGCCTGGCCCCAGCCGGGCTCGAGGTCCGCCTCGACGACGGTGTCGACGTAGCCGCCGCGGTCCGAGCGCACCGTGTGCGTCCGGCTGCCGACCTGCACCTCGACCTCGACGTCCGCGACCTGGGCCGTGAGGAAGGACCGCCAGCCGCGGACCGCGCGCTGGGCCGACTCGGGATCGCGCTCGGTGGCCTCGCCGGCCGTCGTCCCGGGCGGGGCGAGGAGCGCGCGCGCCATGATCCGGACCCACCCGGGTGCGCCGTAGCCGGTGTAGGGCTCGATGCGCGGCACCCACCCCCGGTGGTCGAGCTGGTCCACGAGGAAGCCGTTCAGCCGGTCCTCGAGGCGTGCGGCACGGTGGGGGCGGCTGCTGCCGGTCTGGTTGCTCACGCGTCACGAGTCTGGCATCGGACGCGCCCGCGCGCGCCCTGGGCCGCTCGCTGGACGCGCGCCGCGCGCCCGAGCCCGGTAGACACGTCGCCGTGACCATCATCGGATTCCACGCCTCGCACGAGCAGGTCCACCCCGCCGCGCTGCTGCGCGCGGTCCAGCAGGCGGAGCAGGCCGGCTTCGACGCCGCCATGTGCTCCGACCACTTCGCACCGTGGAGCGCCCGGCAGGGCCACTCGGGCTTCGCCTGGTCCTGGCTCGGCGCCGCGCTGGCCACGACCTCACTGCGCTTCGGCGTCGTCAACGCGCCCGGTCAGCGGTACCACCCCGCGATCATCGCCCAGGCCGCGGCCACCCTCGCCGCGATGTTCCCGGGCCGGTTCTGGGCCGCGCTCGGCTCCGGGGAGAACGCGAACGAGCACATCACCGGCGACCCGTGGCCCGTCAAGGAGGTGCGCGACGACCGCCTCGTCGAGACCGTCGGGGTGATCCGCCGCCTGCTCGCGGGTGAGGAGGTCACCCACCACGGCCTCGTCACCGTGGACCGCGCGCGCATCTGGACCCTGCCGGAGGAGCCTCCGGCCCTCATCGGCCCGGCCGTCACGGTGGCGACCGCGCGGCGCGCCGCGACGTGGGCCGACGGCCTCATCACCATCAACCAGCCCCACGACGTGCTCCGGGAGCTCATCGGCGCCTACCGGGAGGAGGGCGGGCGTGGCCCGCTCGCGCTCCAGGTCCACGTGTCCTGGGCGCCGGACCAGGCGGAGGCCGAGCGCATCGCCTTCGACCAATGGCGCTCGAACGTGTTCCCGCCCCCGGTGTGCTGGGACCTCGCCACGCCGGAGCACTTCGACGTGGCGTCGTCGCACGTGCGCCCGCAGGACGTGCACGACGCCGTCCTGGTCTCCTCCGACCTCGCGGAGCTCACCGGACGCATCGCCGACCTCGCGGCTCTCGGCTTCGACGAGGTCTACCTGCACCACGTCGGGCAGGAGCAGGAGGCGTTCATCGACACGTTCGGCGAGCGCGTCCTGCCGCAGCTGCGGAGCGCCTCGTGAACGTCACCGAGACCGGCGACCTGTGGTGGAAGAACGCGGTCATCTACTGCCTCGACGTCGAGACCTACATGGACTGGGACGGCGACGGCACCGGCGACTTCCAGGGCCTCGCCCAGCGCATCGACCACCTCGCGGAGCTCGGCGTCACCTGTCTGTGGCTCATGCCCTTCTACCCGACGACGGATCGGGACGACGGCTACGACGTCACGGACCTCTACGGCGTCGACCCCCGCCTGGGCACGCCCGGTGATCTCGTCGAGCTCATCCGCACGGCGAAGGACCGCGGGATGCGGGTGATCGCGGACATCGTGGTCAACCACACGTCGGACAAGCACCCGTGGTTCCGCTCGGCCCGGTCGAGCAAGGACAGCCCCTTCCGCGACTTCTACGTCTGGCGCGCCGACACGCCGCCGGACACCTCCGCCGAGGTCGTGTTCCCGGACCAGGAGTCGAGCATCTGGGAGTACGACGAGAAGACGCAGGAGTACTACCTCCACCGCTTCTACAAGCACCAGCCCGACCTCAACGTCGCCAACCCCGCGGTCCGCGACGAGATCGCCAAGGTGATGGGCTACTGGCTCGAGCTCGGGCTGGACGGCTTCCGGGTCGACGCCGTGCCGTTCTTCCTCGAGACGCTCGGGGCGGGAGACGAGCAGGTCGAGGCGCTCGGCGACCCGCACGAGTACCTGCGCTCGCTCCGCTCGTTCCTGGGACGGCGCGCGGGCGGCGCGATCCTGCTGGGAGAGGTCAACCTGCCGCACGCGGAGCAGCGGCTCTATTTTGGCAACGGCGACGGCGACGAGCTCACGATGATGTTCGACTTCATCGCCATGCAGAACCTCTACCTGTCGCTCGCGCGCCAGGACGCCGGCCCGCTGGTCAAGGCCCTGCTGGACCGCCCGGAGATCCCGCGCGACTGCCAGTGGGCCACGTTCGTGCGCAACCACGACGAGCTCACGTTGGACAAGCTCACCGAGTCCGAGCGGCAGGAGGTCTTCGCGGCGTTCGGGCCGGACCCGGACATGCAGCTCTTCGACCGCGGTCTGCGCCGCCGCCTGCCGCCGATGCTCGACGGCGACCCGCGCCGGATCCGCATGGTCTACTCGCTGCTCTTCGCGCTGCCCGGCACCCCCACGCTGTTCTACGGTGAGGAGATCGGCATGGGCGAGAACCTCGACGTCCCCGGCCGGATGGCGGTGCGCACGCCGATGCAGTGGTCGGACGAGGCCAACGGCGGGTTCTCCCGCGCCCGCGCGTCACGCCTGCCGTCGCCGGTGACCGAGGGCGGGTTCGGCCCGGCCCACGTCAACGTGCGCGCGCAGCGGCGCGACCCCGACTCGCTGATGTCGTTCATCGCGACGCTGGTGCGCCGCTACCGGGACAGCCCCGAGCTCGGCTGGACGCAGGTGCAGGTGGTCGACCAGCCGCACGCGAGCGTCGTCGCGCTGTGCAGCGCCGTGGACGACGCCGCGGTGATCACCCTGCACAACCTGTCACCCGAGCCGCTGACCGTCCCGCTGCGCCTGGACAGCACGCCGCCGGGGCACCGCCTCGTCAACCTGCTCGAGGCGGGGGAGTGCACCGTGGACGAGCGCGGCGCGGTCGACATCGAGCTCGAGGGCTACGGCTACCGGTGGCTGCGGGTCATGGGACCCGACAGCCGCCACCTCGTGTAGGCCGCTCTCACCCCAGCAGGTCGGCGACCGCACGCAGGGCCGCGGCGTCGCCCTGCACGAGGATCGAGGTGACGACCGTCTCGTCCCACGCGGCGAGGCGGTCGCGGATGGCCGCCGGCGGACCCACGAGCGCGATGTCCTGGACGAGCGCCGTGGGGACGGCGGCGGCGGCCTCCGCCCGACGCCCCTCGGCGAAGAGCCGGGCCACCTCGTCGCACTCGCGCACGTAGCCGAGCCGCTCGACCATGTCGCGGTGGAAGTTGGCGGCGGAGGCGCCCATGCCGCCCACGTACAGCGCGACGAACGGGCGGACGACGTCGGCCGCCCGCTCGACGTCGTCGTCCACCACGACCGGGACGGTCGCGCTGACCTCGAACTGCTCCGGCGGCGGCAGCGCCGCCGAGCGGCGCGCAAAGCCCTCGGCCAGCGCCTCGCGGTAGAAGCCGTCCACGCTCGGTGCGTAGAACAGCGGCAGCCAGCCGTCCGCGACCTCGGCCGCGAGCGCGACGTTCTTGGGCCCCTCCGCCGCGAGGTGCACGGGCAGGTGGGGCCGCAGGGGGTGGACGGTCGAGCGCAGGGGGCGGCCGAGGCCGGTGCCACCCGGGTAGGGCAGCTGGTAGAACGCGCCGTCGGCGACGACCGGCTGCTCGCGCCGCAGCACCTGCCGCACGACGTCGACGTACTCCCGGGTGCGCGCGAGCGGCCGCGGGTACGCCGTGCCGTACCACCCCTCCACGACCTGCGGGCCGGACGCTCCGAGGCCGAGCACGAAGCGGCCGTCGCTGAGGTGGTCCATGGTCAGGGCTGCCATCGCGGTCGCCGTCGGCGTGCGGGCCGAGATCTGCGCGATGGCGGTGCCGAGGCGGATGCGGCTGGTCCTGCTGCCCCACCAGGCGAGCGGCGTCAGCGCGTCCGAGCCGTAGGCCTCCGCGGTCCACACGGAGTCGAAGCCGAGCCGGTCGGCGGCCACGACGGCCTCTTCCGCTCCCGGGGGAGGACCCGCCGCCCAGTAGCCCACGTGGTAGCCGAAGCGCATCAGGCGCTCACCGTCCTTCGATCGGGGTCGGGGCCAGGGGGACCCGGGCTGCGGCGACGCTGCGCGCGCCGGCGCACGACGCGCACGCCGGCCCAGGCGAGGAGGGCGAGGCCGACGATCACGAGGACCGGCAGCACGAGCGCCACGAACGTCATCACGGCGCTCGCCACGTCCTCGAGGACGCTCGCGATGGGCCCGCCGGCGCCGGCCGTGGCGGCGTTGACCACGGGCCGGCCGAGCGCCTTGCCGGTGTGCACGGTCAGCGCCAGCAGGACGCCGACCGCGACCGGCACCCACGACCCGGAGGTGAAGAACTCGCCCGGGTCCGTGACGGCGACCGTCTGCGAGCCTGAGCCCGCCCCGAAGGCGAGCCCGCCCGCCGTCGGGCGCACGACCGTCTGGACGACGTCGTTGATGGTGTCGACGACGGGCACCTTGTCCGCGACCACCTCGAGCACCAGGAGCCCGGCGAGGATCGCCAGGACCCAGCCGTTCGTCAGCCACTGCCAGCCGTCCGGCAGCGTGAGGAACGGGGTCCAGCGGTCGAGGACCCCGAGCACGAGGAGCGGGAGCGCGGCGTTCAGCCCGGAGGCGGTCGCCAGACCTGCGCCGGTCAGGAGCTCGAGCATGCGCACAGCATGGCATCCGTGATCGACATCGGGCGCTGCGTAGGGTGGGCGCGTGCCCGTGCAGCGTCGACGTCTCAGGTCCCCCGACGGCCTCGCCCCCGGCTTCGACGCCGTCCGGCGTGAGCACGAGGTGCCCGTCGAGTTCGCCCCCGACGCCCTGGCGGAGGCCGAGGCCGTCGTGGCCGGCCGCGTGGTGCCGGTCGAGGGTTCCCGGCGCGACCTGCGCGACGTCGAGTTCCGGACGATCGACCCGGTGGGCTCGACCGACCTCGACCAGGCCATGCACCTCGAGCGTGCGGGCGAGGGCTACCGTGTCCGGTACGCGATCGCCGACGTCGCGGCGTTCGTCCGTCCCGGCGGCGCCCTCGACCGCGCGGCGCACGAGCGCGTGACGACCGTGTACTGCCCTGACACGCGGGTCCCGCTGCACCCGCCCGCGATCAGCGAGGACGCCGGGTCGCTCCTGCCCGACCGCGACCGGCCGGCTGTCGTGTGGACGCTCGCGCTGGGGGCCGACGGCGAGGTGACGGACGCCGCGGTCGAGCGCGCGACCGTGCGCAGCCGGCTACGCCTGGACTACGCCGGCGAGCAGGAGCGCCTCGACGCGGGCGTGGACGACGACGACCCGGTCGCGCTCCTGGCGGAGATCGGCACCCTGCGGGCGGCGCTCGAACGCGCGCGGGGCGGGGTCTCGCTCGGCCTGCCCGAGCAGGAGGTCGTCCGGGAGGGGCCGGGGTGGCGCCTCGTCCAGCGTGCGCCCGTGCCGCTCGAGGACCACAACGCCCAGATCTCGCTGATGACCGGCATGGTGGCCGCGCGCATGATGCTGGAGGGCGGCGTCGGCGTCCTGCGCACGATGCCGCCCGCACCGGACGAGGCGGTCGCGGCCCTGCGCCGCGTCGCGGCCACGCTCGGTGTCCCGTGGCCCGACGGCGCCTCCTACGGGGACGTCCTGGCCGGTCTGGACCGGTCGCTCCCCACGACGGCGGCGTTCCTCGATGCGGCGACGGGCCTGTTCCGCGGCGCCGCGTGGACCCCCTTCGACGGCGCGCCCCCGGCCGAGCCGCGGCACGGCGCGGTCGCGGCCCCGTACGCCCACGTCACGGCGCCCTTGCGGCGGCTGGTCGACCGGTACGGGCTCGAGGTGTGCCTCGCGCTGCACGCGGGCCGCGACGTCCCGGCCTGGGTGCGCGACGCGCTGCCGGGCCTGGGCGCCCGGATGGCGCAGGGCACGCAGCGCGCCAACGCGGTCGACCGGGCGTGCACGGACCTCGTGGAGGCCGCGCTGCTCGGGCCGCTCGTGGGGCGCGAGCTCGAGGGCGTCGCCATCGACGCCCGGACCGTCCGCCTGGAGGAGCCGGCGGTCGTCGCCCGCACCACCACGGCCGACCTGCCGGTGGGCGAGCGGGTCCGGGTGCGGGTCGTCTCGGCCGACGTCCCGACGCGGCGCGTCGAGCTGGCGCTCGTCCCCGGGCGGGCGGCGCGCTGAGGTCGCGCCAGGGGCCCGGGAGCGTCCGCGGGGTGCGTCGTGGGCCCGGCGCACGGCCCGTCCCCCGTAGGATCGCCGCGGTGAGGACGATGTGCGAGTCGGGGGGCGGTCTACGCGGTGACTGACCTCAGCCGTGCCCCGGCGGGCGGTGGGGCCCTGCGCCGGGGACGCCACGGCATCGTGACGCTCCCCAACATCATCAGCGCGCTGCGTCTGCTGCTGGTCCCCGTCTTCGCGGTCCTCATCGCGCAGGGAGCGGACGGCTGGGCCCTGCTGGTGCTCGCGGTCGCGGGCGCCAGCGACTGGCTCGACGGCGTCCTCGCCCGCGCGCTCGACCAGCGGTCGCGCCTCGGCGAGCTGCTCGACCCGGCGGCCGACCGCCTCTTCATCCTGGTCACCCTCGTCGGGCTGGCCGCGCGCGAGGTGGTCCCCGGGTGGGTCCTGGCGACAGTGGTCGGCCGTGACGTCCTGCTCGCGCTCGTGCTCCTCGTGCTGGTCCGGCGGGGCATCGGCCCGCTGCCCGTGCACTTCGTCGGCAAGGCCGGCACGTTCGCGCTGCTCTACGCCTTCCCGCTGCTCCTGCTCGCGCAGTGGGAGGAGCCGATCGGGCCGGTCGCCGGGGTCGCGGGGTGGGCGTTCGCGTGGTGGGGCATGGGGCTGTACTGGCTCGCGGCCGCCATCTACCTGCGCCAGTCCTGGCGCGCGCTGACCGACGGCGGGCGCGCATGACCCCGACCGGCCGCCGTCCGCCCGCGGGGCAGCGCCCCGACGCGTCGATGAGCCTCCTCAACGAGGTGATGTACCAGCCCGTGGACGCCGGCTACGCGGAGGCGGCCGCCCGCCCGCGGACGCCGCTCGCGCCCGCCGCGCGTGCGCGCCGGAGCGGCGTCACGCTCGCGGTCGCG
>NZ_JACEXH010000100.1:0-12461 GCF_014525465.1 Actinotalea sp. JY-7885
CAGCCCGGCGCCGTCGGCGCGGATCTGCCACATCGCCGACGCCTCCGCGCCCGGCGGGATGACGCGCGCGGCGCTCGTGCCCGCGTCCGCGGCCATCGCACGGGCGCGCTCGAGCGCCTCCTCGCGCGTGGCGCCGCCCATCTCGACCATGAGCCAGCCGGCGCCCGGCGGGAGCGCGGGCACGTGCGCCTCGCCGCGGTGGCGGCGGACGACGTCGACCAGGCGCGCGTCGAGTCCCTCGACCGCGAGCGGCGAGTGCGCGAGCAGGGCGGGCACGGCGTCGGCCGCCGACGGCATGTCCGGGTAGCCGAGCACGACCAGCACCGCGGCGTCCGCGACGGGGACCAGGCTCACGGTGGCACCGAGCACCGTGACGAGGGTGCCCTCGGTGCCGACGAGCATCTTCGCGAGGTCCGTGCCGTGCTCGGGGAGCAGGTGCTCGAGCGAGTAGCCGGACACCTGCCGGCCGAAGCGCCCGAGCTCCGTGCGCACGGTGCCGAGGTTCGTCGTCACGAGGTCCGCGAGGCCGGGCACGGCGTCGAGCGCCCCCGCGCCCCGGCCGGCGGTGAAGCGGCGCCCGCGCCCGTCGACGACGTCCAGGCTCACGACGTTGTCCGCCGTCCGCCCGTAGGCGACGGCGTGCGGGCCGCACGCGTTGTTGCCGATCATGCCGCCGAGGGTCGCCCGGTTCTGCGTGGAGGGGTCCGGGCCGAAGCGCAGCCCGTGCGGCCTGGCCGCCGCCTGCAGGCTGCTCATCACGACGCCCGGCTGCACGACCGCGGTGCGCGCGTGCGGGTCGATCTCGCCGATCGCCGTGAGGTGGCGCGACGTGTCGACGACGATCCCCGTGCCGACCGCGTTGCCGGCCACCGAGGTGCCGCCGCCGCGCACCGTCAGCGGCGTGCCCGTGCGGCGCGCGACGTCGGCGACGGCGACCAGGTCGTCGACGTCCCGCGGGAAGACGACGACCTGCGGCACGACGCGGTAGTTCGAGGCGTCGGTGCTGTACTCCGCGCGGCGGCGCGTCGAGTCGTCGACGGCGCTCCGGCCCGCGCGGCCGAGCGCGGCGCGCAGCTCGTGCAGCACGTCCGCGGTCGAGGCGGCGGGCGCGTCCGGGGTCGTGGTCACCACAGTCCGATCCTCCCACCACACCGGGGCCGGGGTGCCCGCCGTCCGACGTGCGGCCCGCGGCCGCGCGGGAGAGCCTGAGGCCCAGCCCCGGCCGGCCGTCGGGGCGACGTCGACCCATGGAGGACGCATGCGCGCAGTGACCTGGCAGGGCACGGAGAAGGTCGGGGTCGAGTCGGTCCCCGACCCGACGATCCAGGAGCCCACGGACGCCGTCGTCCGGGTCACATCGACGGCCATCTGCGGCTCCGACCTGCACCTGTACTCGACGCTGGGGATGTTCATCGACCGCGGGGACGTGCTCGGCCACGAGGCCATGGGCATCGTCGAGGCGGTCGGGCCCGGTGCCGCCTCGCACCTGAAGGTCGGCGACCGCGTGGTCGTGCCCTTCGTCATCGCGTGCGGCGCGTGCCACAACTGCCGGCGCGGCCTGACGACGCAGTGCGAGACGACCCAGGTGCACGAGCACCACAAGGGCGCGCAGCTGTTCGGCTACACCAAGCTCTACGGGCAGGTGCCGGGCGGCCAGGCGCAGTACCTGCGGGTCCCCCAGGCGCACTACGGGCCGATCGTGGTGCCCGACGACGGCGCGCCGGACGAGAAGTACCTCTACCTCTCGGACGTCCTGCCCACGGCCTGGCAGGGCGTCGAGTACGCGAACGTGCCGGCCGGCGGGACCGTCGTGGTCCTGGGCCTGGGACCGATCGGCCAGATGGCCGCGCGCGTCGCCGCCTACCGCGGGGCCGGGCGCGTGATCGCCGTCGACCTCGTCACCGAGCGCCTGGAGATGGCGCGCCGGCACGGCATCGAGGTGCTGGACCTGCGCGACCACGACGACCTGCCGGCGTCGATCCGGGACCTGACCGACGGCCGCGGTCCGGACAGCGTCATCGACGCCGTCGGCATGGAGGCGCACGGCTCGCCCGTGGCGGAGGCGACCCACAAGGTCGCCGCGTTCCTGCCGGACGCCGTCGCCCGCAAGGTCATGGACGTGGGCGGGCTCGACCGGCTGGCCGCGCTGCACACGGCGATCTCGGTCGTCGGCCGCGGCGGCACGATCTCGCTCTCGGGCGTCTACGGCGGGGCCGCGGACCCGATGCCGATGATGGAGCTCTTCGACAAGCAGGTCACCGTCCGGATGGGCCAGGCCAACGTCCAGCACTGGGTGCCCGAGCTGCTGCCGCTCGTGCAGCGCGACGACGACCCGCTGGGCGTCCTGGACCTGCGCACGCACCGGGTCTCGCTCGAGCAGGCGCCGGCCTTCTACGAGACCTTCCAGAAGAAGCAGGACGGCTGCATCAAGGTCGTCCTCGACCCGCAGCTGCCCTGACCCGGACGCACGGGGAGCCGGCGCCCGGCGCGGGCTCCCCGTGCGGTTCGGTCAGGCGAGCGAGGCCTCGAGCGAGATCGTCGTGCCGGTGAGAGCCTTGCTCACCGGGCACGTGTCCTTGGCGTCCTGGGCGGCCTTGTCGAAGCCGGCCTCGTCGAGGCCGTCGACCTCGCCGCGGACGGTGAGCTTGATGCCGCTGATCTGGAAGCCGCCGGCCGGGTCCGGCCGCAGCTCGACGTCGGCGCTGACCTCGAGCGCCTGCACCGTGCCGCCGGCCTGACCCACGAGCGCGGAGAGCTGCATCGCGTAGCACGACGAGTGCGCCGCGGCGATGAGCTCCTCGGGGCTGGTGGTGCCGTCGGCGTCGTCCGCGGCACGCTTGGGGAACGACACGTCGAACGTTGCGACCTTCGAGCTCGAGAGCTCGACCTGGCCGCTCCCGTCCTCGAGCGAGCCGTTCCAGGCGGTACGTGCGGTACGGGTGGGCATGGAGACCTCCGGGAAGGGTGATGGACGGGACCTCACGACGCTATCCGGACGAGCGCGAGGCGGCACGGCGGGACCGGGTCGCGGCGGCCATGGCCGCGCACGGGCGCCGCGGCTTCCTGCGCCGGCACGAGGCCCGTCGCGCCGACGTCGACCAGCCGCTGCCGATCGGGCACGGCCAGACCAGCTCCCAGCCCAGCACCGTCGCCCGGATGCTGCGCGCGCTCGAGGTGCCCGTGGGGGCGCGCGTGCTCGACGTCGGCGCCGGGTCCGGCTGGACGACGGCGCTGCTCGCGCACCTCGTGGGGCCCGACGGCGTCGTGGTGGGCGTGGAGCTGGAGCCCGACCTCGTGGCGTGGGGCGGTGCGAACCTCGCGGCGACCGGCCAGCCGTGGGCGCGCGTCGTGGCGGCCCGCCCGGGCGTGCTCGGGCTGCCCGACGAGGGACCGTGGGACCGCGTGCTCGTCAGCGCCGAGGCCCGCGAGCTCCCGGCGGCGCTGGTCGGCCAGCTCGCCGACGGCGGGATCATGGTGATCCCGGTCGCCGGCGAGCTGCTCACGGTCGCGCGCCGGGGGCCCGCGCCGTCGGACGTGACCGTCCGCAGCGAGGGCCCCCACCGCTTCGTCCCCCTGCGCTGAGCGCCCCCCGTCAGCGGGTGTCGCTCGACGGGTCCGTGACCGTCGCGCGGCCCGCCTCGAGCCGTGCGACCGGGACGCGGAACGGGCTGCACGAGACGTAGTCGAGGCCGACGTCGTGGAAGAACCGCACCGACTCCGGGTCGCCGCCGTGCTCGCCGCACACGCCGAGCCCGAGGTCCGGGCGCGCGGCCCGGCCCTCCTCGACCGCGATCCGCACCAGCCGCCCGACGCCGCTCGCGTCGAGCGTCTCGAACGGCGACACGCTGAGCACGCCGCGCTCGGTGTACTCGGCGAAGAACGCGCCCTCGACGTCGTCGCGCGAGAAGCCCCACGTCGTCTGCGTGAGGTCGTTGGTGCCGAACGAGAAGAACTCCGCGACGCCCGCCATCCGCTCGGCGGTCAGGGCGGCGCGGGGCAGCTCGATCATCGCGCCGATCGGGATGTGCAGCTCGACCCCCTCCTGCACCGCCACCTCGGCGAGGATGCGCTCGGCCTCGTCCCGCACCAGGTGCAGCTCCATCACGGACGCCGCGAGCGGCACCATGATCTCCGCGTGCGGCTGCCCGCCGGCCCGCAGCCGCTCGGCCACCGCCTCGGCCACCGCCCGGATCTGCAGCGCGAACAGGCCCGGGACGACGATCCCCAGCCGCACGCCGCGCAGGCCCAGCATCGGGTTGGCCTCGTGCATGCGCCGGACGGCGCCCAGCAGCACCCGGTCGCGCTCGAGCTCCGCGGCATCGACGTCGTCCCCGCGCTCCTGGCGCTCGGTCGCGACGGCGACCCGCACCGACAGCTCGGTGAGGTCCGGCAGGAACTCGTGCAGCGGCGGGTCGATGAGGCGGATCGTCGTCGGGAGACCGTCCATCTCGGCGAGGATCTGCACGAAGTCGCTGCGCTGCAGCGGCAGGAGCGCGTCGAGCGCGGCCTGGCGGTCGGCGTCGTCCGCCGCGAGCACGAGGCGCTCGATGAGCACCCGCCGCTCGCCGAGGAACATGTGCTCCGTCCGGCAGAGGCCGATGCCCTGCGCGCCCCACGTCCGGGCCCGGCGCGCGTCGTCTGGCGTGTCCGCGTTGGCGTGCACGCGCAGGCGCCGCACGACGTCGGCGTGCGTGAGCACGCGGTGCACCGCCTCCACGAGCTCGGCCGTGTCGTCGTCCTGGGCTTCCGCGAGCGCGGCCTCCAGACCCTCCTCGAGGTAACGGACCACGGGCGACGGGACCACGGGCACGGCGCCGAGGAAGATCTCGCCGCTCGAGCCGTCGATCGCGATGACGTCGCCCTCGTTCACGACCCGGTCACCCACGGTGAACCGCCGCCCGACGACGTCGACGTCCAGCCGCTCGGCGCCGACCACGCAGGTCGTGCCCATGCCGCGCGCGACGACCGCCGCGTGCGACGTCTTGCCGCCGCGCGAGGTCAGCACGCCCACCGCGGCGATCATGCCGCCGAGGTCGTCCGGGTTGGTCTCGCGCCGCACCAGCACGACGTCCTCGCCGGCGGCACGCCGCTCGACCGCCGTCGCGGAGTCGAACACGGCCCGCCCGACGGCGGCGCCCGGCGAGGCCGCCATGCCCGTCGCCAGGAGGTCGCGCTCGGCGGCCGCGTCGAACTGGGGGAACATCAGCTTGCTCAGCTGGGCGCCGGTGACCCGCTCGAGCGCCTCGTCGAGCGTGATGAGGTGCTCGTCCACCAGCTGGGTCGCGATCCGGAACGCCGCCGCCGCCGTCCGCTTGCCGACGCGGGTCTGCAGCATCCAGAGCCGGCCGCGCTCGATCGTGAACTCGATGTCGCACAGGTCCCGGTAGTGGGTCTCGAGCGAGCGCATGGCCTGCCGCAGCTCGGCGTACGAGGCCGCGTCGAGCCTCTCGAGGTCGGCCAGCGTGAGCGTGTTCCGGATGCCCGCCACGACGTCCTCGCCCTGCGCGTTGGGCAGGTAGTCGCCGTACACGCCCGGCTTGCCGGTCGCGGGGTCGCGCGTGAAGCACACGCCGGTGCCCGAGTCGGCGCCGAGGTTGCCGAACACCATGCTCACGACGTTGACGGCCGTGCCGAGGTCGTTCGGGATCCGCTCGCGGCGGCGGTAGAGGCGCGCCCGCTCGGTGTCCCACGAGCCGAAGACGGCGGTGATGGCAAGGTCGAGCTGCTCGCGCGGGTGCTGGGGGAACTCCCGCCCGGACTCGCGGCGCACGATGGCCTTGAACTCGTCGACGAGCTCCTCGAGGTCGGACGCGGGCAGGTCCGTGTCCGCCGTGACCCCGCGGGCCGCCTTCTTCGCGTCGAGCGCGGCGGCGAACAGGTCACCGTCGATGTCGAGCACCGTCTTGCCGAACATCTGGATGAGCCGGCGGTAGGAGTCCCACGCGAAGCGGTCGTCGCCGGAGAACTTGATCAGCCCCTGCACCGACGCGTCGTTCAGGCCGATGTTCAGGACCGTCTCCATCATCCCGGGCATCGAGAACTTGGCGCCCGAGCGGACGGAGACCAGCAGCGGGTCGTGGAAGTCGCCCAGCGAGCGGCCCAGCGCGTCCTCGAGGCGGCGCAGCGCCATGGTCACCTCGACGCGCAGCTCGGCCGGCAGCTCGCCCGTCTCGCGGAACCGCCGGCACGCCTCGGTCGTGATGGTGAAGCCCGGTGGCACCGGCAGGCCCAGGCGGGTCATCTCGGCGAGGTTCGCCCCCTTCCCGCCGAGCAGGTCCTTCTGGTCCTTGCTGCCCTCGCTGAAGTCGTACACGTACTTCGCCACGGCCCTGCGCCTCCTCGCGCGCGGACACCCGCCCCGTTGCGTGCGTCGCCTCGTCCCAGGGTGCGCCTCGGGGGACGGATAGCAAAAGGACCTTCGGCCCTGCGTCGGAGGTCCCATCCCGGCGCGGGAGGCCGGCCCTAGCGTGGGCTTCGCGCGACATCAGGCGGGTGTGGCCGGGACCCACGTCGACCCGCCGTAGTCGGTTCGTCGAGAGGTACGGCGATGGTGCACACACTCGCTCGGTCCCTGGTCCTCGCCGGAGAGCACTCCGGTGGCGAGGTCAACCTCGTGCTCCCCGACCTCAGCGTCGCGAGCGGGCTCGGCGTGAGCGGCCGCGTCCTGCTGCTCGCGGGCCTGGTCGTCTGCGGGCTGGGCCTGGCGTTCGGGGCGACGGCGTACCTGCAGCTGCGCCGGCTCGCGGTCCACCCCGCGATGCGCGAGGTGTCCGAGCTCATCTACTCCACGTGCCGGGCCTACCTGCTCAAGCAGGGCCGGTTCCTGCTCGTGCTGTGGGGCTTCATCGCCGCGGTGATCGTCGTGTACTACGGCGTGCTGGTCGGGCTGCCGGCCGGCCGCGTCGGCATCGTCATCGCCTTCAGCCTCATCGGCATGGCCGGGTCCTACGCGGTCGCGTGGTTCGGCATCCGCGTGAACACGCTCGCCAACTCGCGGACCGCGTTCGCGGCGCTCGCCGGGCGCCCGCTCCCCCTGCACCGCATCCCGCTGCGGTCGGGCATGTCGATCGGCATGGTGCTCATCAGCCTCGAGCTGTTCATCATGCTCGTGATCCTGCTCTTCCTGCCCGCGGACCTCGCCGGCGCCTGCTTCATCGGCTTCGCGATCGGCGAGTCGCTGGGCGCCGCGGCGCTGCGCATCGCGGGCGGCATCTTCACCAAGATCGCCGACATCGGCTCCGACCTCATGAAGATCGCGTTCAAGATCAAGGAGGACGACGCCCGCAACCCGGGCGTGATCGCCGACTGCACGGGCGACAACGCCGGCGACTCGGTGGGCCCGAGCGCCGACGGCTTCGAGACCTACGGCGTCACCGGGGTCGCGCTCATCACGTTCGTGCTCCTCGCCGTCGGCGACCCGGTCGCCCAGGCGACGCTCCTGGTGTGGGTCTTCGTGCTGCGCGCCGTCATGGTGGTCGCCTCGGGTGTCTCCTACCTCCTCAACGACGCGTGGGCACGCGCCCGCTGGGCCGACGCGACGCGGATGGACTTCGAGCGCCCGCTCACGACGCTCGTCTGGCTCACCTCGGGCCTGTGCATCGCCGCGACGTACGGCACGACACGGCTGCTGCTCGGCCCGGGCAGCGAGCTCGGCGCGGCCGACGCCGACCTGTGGTGGCGGCTCGCGACGATCGTCTCGCTCGGGACGATCGCCGGGGCGCTGATCCCCGAGCTCGTCAAGGCCTTCACGTCGACGAGCAGCCGGCACGTGCGCGAGGTGGTCAAGAGCTCGCGCGAGGGCGGGGCGTCGCTCAACATCCTGTCCGGGCTGGTGGCGGGCAACTTCTCGGCCTTCTGGCTCGGCATGGCCGTCGTCGGCCTCATGGGGGGCGCGGCGCTGCTGAGCACCCAGGGGCTGGACGAGATCATGATCGCCCCCGCGGTCTTCGCGTTCGGGCTCGTGGCGTTCGGCTTCCTCGGGATGGGCCCGGTGACGATCGCCGTCGACTCCTACGGCCCGGTCACCGACAACGCGCAGAGCGTCTACGAGCTGTCGATGATCGAGGAGGTCGACCCGTCGGGCAGCGAGTCGCAGGCGCTGCTCGGGGTCCCGGTCCAGTGGGACCGCGCCAAGCACATGCTCGAGGAGAACGACGGGGCCGGGAACACCTTCAAGGCGACGGCCAAGCCGGTCCTCATCGGCACCGCCGTCGTGGGCGCCACGACCATGATCTTCTCCATCATCATGACGCTCACGGACGGCCTGACGATCGGCCTGGAGAACCTCTCGCTGCTGCACGCGCCCTTCCTGCTCGGCCTCATCACGGGCGGCGCGATCATCTACTGGTTCACCGGCGCGTCGATCCAGGCGGTCACGACGGGCGCCTACCGCGCGGTCGAGTTCATCCGGACCACGATCAAGCTCGACGGTGCGACGCGCGCCAGCGAGGCCGACTCCCGGCGCGTGGTCGAGATCTGCACGCAGTACGCGCAGCAGGGCATGCTCACGATGTTCCTGGGCCTGTTCTTCGCGACGCTGTCGTTCGCGTTCGTCGAGCCGTACTTCTTCATCGGCTACCTCATCTCGATCGCCGTCTTCGGCCTCTACCAGGCGATCTTCATGGCGAACGCCGGGGGTGCGTGGGACAACGCGAAGAAGATCGTCGAGGTGGACCTGCACGCCAAGGGCACGGCGCTGCACGACGCCACGATCGTGGGCGACACGGTCGGCGACCCGTACAAGGACACGTCGTCGGTCGCGCTCAACCCGGTCATCAAGTTCACGACGCTCTTCGGCCTGCTGGCCGTCGAGCTGGCCGTCAGCCTCGAGGCGCAGGGCCAGCACACGCTGGTCCTGGTCCTGGCCGGGGTGTTCTTCCTGGCCACGACGTTCTTCGTGCACCGGTCCTTCTACGGCATGCGGATCCGCACGCCGCTGGAGGACGACCGCGACCGCCTGCCGGAGGCACCCCCCGCGCCCGACGCGGTGCACGAGGGCGCGCAGGAGCCGGCCGAGACGCAGCCGTCACCGACGCTGGTCCGGAACGGCGAGTGAGGTGCGCGTCGCCGTCCGGTGGTCCGATGCGCTGATCGGCGGCGACGGTCACGTGTGGGGGCACGACGCCGGCTCCACGCTCCTGCGCCGCCTCCTGCGCGTCTTCCCCGACGCGCAGGTGGTGGCGGCGGGGCACGGCCGGCTCGGGCACGGCGTGGGGTTCGACGTCGTGCCGCTCGAGCTGGTGGACGGCGACCGGACGGTCCTCATCTCGATGGACGTGCTGGACTCGCCGTCCGTGTGGCGCACGATGCGCGCGACGAGCCGGCACCCCCGCCTCGTCAACTTCGTGTGGTGGAGCCCGTCGGAGCACGTGGAGGCGGTGGACCGGGCCTCCCTGGCGCTCTCGTGCGCGCTGTTCCCCACGTTCGCGAACTCGCAGCGGACGGCCGACGAGGTCCGCGCCGCCGTGCGCGAGTGGACGGTGCCCGCGCTCGCCGACGGCGCGCGTCTGGCGTGGGCGGACCTGGGCATCCGCCTCGCGCACCTGCAGCCCCGGCACGAGCCCGAGGTCCCCGTCGTGCTCTACCCCGCCATCCACCTGGCGCCGCGCAAGCGTCCGGACCTGTTCGTCGCCGTCGTCGAGCGCGTGGCGCGGCGCACGCCGGTCCGCGTCGAGGCCCGGCTCGAGGAGCAGCACCTGGTCGGGGAGGCCGCGCTGCGGCTCGCGCGCCGGGAGTGGGCGTGGGTCGGCCCGCTCACGCCGACCCGTGAGGGGTACTGGCGAGCCCTGGCGGGCACGACGGCGTTCCTCGCCACGGCCGAGGAGGAGTCGTACGGGCTCGCGTACGTCGAGGCGCTGGTCGCGGGCGCCGTCGGCGTGCTGCCGGACCTGCCGTGGGCACGCGCGATCCTGCCGCCCGGCTACCCGTTCCTGTACCGGGACGCGGCGCAGGCCGAGGCGATGCTCCTGCGCGCCGTCACCGACACCGCCGGGTGCCGCCGTGCGCTCGACGCCGCCGCGGACGGCAGCTTCGCGCAGTGGCTGGGCCGCCGGCACGACGACGACCGCTTCGAGCACGCGATCGCGGCCAGCGTCGCGCAGTGGTCGGCGCCCGCGCCGCCGGCGCGCGGCGGCGGGCGGCTCAGCTGAGCAGCGGGTCCGTGGGGCCGTAGGGCGGCACCTGGATGCGGCGGGCGTCCGCGGCGACGACGTCGTCGGCGTGCGCCGCCAGCGAGGCGGGCGTGTCGACGCCGGCGCGAAAGAACCGACCCGACAGGGCGTCGAGGCCACCGTCCGCGATCGCGACCAGGAGGTCGAGCGACGCCTCGACGGGCGTCCACTCGGTGCGCCCCTCCCACGTCGGCATGCTCGCGGTCATGTCCGTCGCCACCACCCCGGGCGCCAGGTCGAACGCCCGCAGCCCGGCGTCGCGGTACTGGGAGTCGAGCACGCTCGTGAAGCGGGCCACCGCGGCCTTGCTGATCCCGTAGCCCGTGTACGCGGGCGACGGCCGGTACGCCGAGCCCGAGTTGATCGTGACGACCCGGCCCGTGCCGCGCGCGAGCATGCCCGGCAGCAGCGCGTGGGTGACCAGGAGCGGGCCGCGCACGTTGGTCTCGACGACGCGCCAGACGTCGGCGGGGTCGTCCTGGTCGAACGACACCTCGCGGCGCTCGATGACGCCGGCGTTGTTGACCAGGAGCCCGACGCCGCCGTGCGGCGCGAGCGCCTCCTCGGCGCGGTCCGCGGCCGCGCGGACCGCGTCCGGGTCCGTCACGTCGACCGGTACGACGGCGGCCGCCCCGCCCCCGTGACCGGCGATCTCGGCCGCCACCGCCTCGAGGTGCGCGGGCGTCCGGCCCAGCAGGGCCACCTGGAAGCCGCGCCGCGCGAGCCCGACGGCGAGGCCGCGGCCGATCCCGCGACCCGCCCCGGTCACGACGGCCGTGCGGGGCGCGGGGGTGGTGCGGTCAGCCATGGGTCCTCCCGGGACTCGGTGTCGTCAGCGGCTTGGCCATGCCGAGCAGGGTGAGGTCCGGCCGCCGCGGGACGCCGAAGCGCTCGTCGCCGTAGGGGAACGGGTGGCGGACGCCCGTGAGCACGAAGCCGCGGCGCTCGTACCAGGCCAGCAGCTCGGGCCGGTGCTCGAGCACGGTGAGCTCCAGGACCTCGCGGCCCCACGCGCGCGCCTGGTCCTCGGCGGCGGCGAGCAGGCGGCGGCCGACCCCGCGGCCCTGCCGCATCGGGCGCACCGCGAACATGCCGAGGTGGGCGGTGCCGGGCCGGCGCTCGACGTGGCAGCAGGCCAGGAGACCGTCCTCGTCCTCGAGGACCAGGACGGCGCCGTCGTCGTCGGCGACGAGTCGGCGCACCATCTCGGCGTCCACCCGCTGCCCGCCGACGAGGTGGCTCTCGGTGGTCCAGCCCAGGCGGCTCTCGTCCGACCGGTACGCGGAGTGCACCAGCGCGACCACGGCCTCGGCGTCGGCGAGGCGCGCCGCCCGCGGCGCGGTGACGCCGCCCGAGGGCGCGCCCGCCAGGGCCGCGTCGTCGCCCATCACAGACCCTCGGCGACCGCCGCGGTCACGTGCAGCCACGCGTCGCGCGTCTGCTGGGAGAGTGCGTCGTAGTCGATCGGCCGTCCGGTCACCAGGGACGCGTCGTAGGGCACCTCGAGCACCACCCGCGTGAGGCGGCCGAAGTGCTGGTGGAGGCGGTCGGCGAGGGCGTCGTCGCGCTGCGCGGCGGGTGCGGAGAGCACGGTGACGGCGCGGCGCACGAGGTCCTCGTGCCCGGTCGCGCGCAGGGCGTCGACGGCCCAGGCCGCCGACTGCGCGGTGTCCTCGCGGACGGTCGAGACGATGACCACCTGGTCCGCCGCCTCGATCGCCGCCTGCCAGTTCGACGCCCGCATGTTGTTGCCCGTGTCCACCACCATCACCCGGTAGAACCGGGACAGCGTGCGGTGCAGCGAGCGGAAGGCGAAGGCGTCGATCGACGCGGCGGAGGCGGCGTCCTCGTCGGACGCGAGCACGTCGAACTGCGCCGAGCCCTGCGCGCGCACGTACGTGTCGAGGTCGCCCACGCGCGCCGACCCCGCGTCCTCGAAGCGGTGCAGGTCCTGGAGCAGGTCCACGGCCGTGCGGTGGTGCTGGGACTGCTGCGAGCGCCAGCCCAGCGTGCCGCGCGTCTCGTTGTTGTCCCACGCGAGGGTGTAGCCGCCGCGGTGCACCCCGAACGTCGAGGCCAGCATCATCGTGGCCGTCGTCTTGTGGGCGCCGCCCTTGGGGTTGATCACGACGACGGTCTTGGGGCCGTCGAAGGTCCGCTGCACCGCCGCCACGGCCGCGCGGCGTGCCCGCTCGGCGGGCCCCGGACCCGGAGCGACGAGCCCACCGGTCAGCCGGCGCACCGTGGCCTGCCAGCCCTGCTCGGCCGGTCCGGCGGCGGGCGCGGGCCGGG
>NZ_JACEXH010000101.1:0-12331 GCF_014525465.1 Actinotalea sp. JY-7885
CGCGACGTCGCCGCCGAGCGGCGCCGCCCCGCGCTGCCAGGCGGGCCAGTCCTCGTACCCGCCGAGCGCGCTCGGGCGCCCGGCGGGTGCGGGCGGCTCGGGGCGCGGCCCGTCAGCCACCGACGACGTTCTCGACCTCGGCGACGAACTGCTCGGCGGCCTGCTGCGGGGTCAGCCGCTCGAACAGCACCTCGTCGTTCAGCCGGCCGAGGATCGCCGCGATCTCCCCGGCGCCCTGGGGCGGCACCGGCGGGCTGTCGACGATCTCGTCCTCCAGGTCCGCGACGAAGTCGGCCGACTGCTTGTCCGCCGCGGGGAGCTCGGCCACGACCCGCTCGCGCGTCTCGAGGTTCACCGGCATGCCGAGGTCGGCCATGATGATGTCACCCGCGGCCTCGCTGTTGAGCATGAAGTCGATGAACATCGCGGCCTCCTCCGGGTGCTCCGAGGTGGCGGACATCGACGCGTACAGGGCGGGCTTGTAGTACATCCCGGTGCGCTCGCCGTCGGACTCCCCCGGCCAGCGCAGGAGCTCCAGCTCGTGGCCCGCGGCCCCGGAGATCGCCGTCAGCTGGTTGGTCCACTCGGCCATCATCGCGCCGGTGTTGGTGCCGACGAGGGACTGCTCCGGGCCCATGTTCATCATCTCGGACGTCGTGGACGCCGGCGGCTGGCCGCCGGACTCCTGCAGGTCCAGCGACATCTGCCACCACTGCGTCAGGGTGTCCTCCGAGATGCCGAGCTCGCCGTCCTCCGTGAACAGCTGCTCGCCGTGCTGGCGCGCGAAGACGTTCAGGCCGGCGTCGTTCGTGCCCCAGTCCTGCTTGCCCCACACGCCGTCGGGCGCCTTCTGCCCGACCTCCGTCGCGATCTCGTGGAACTCCTCCCAGGTCCACGTCGTGTCGTCGGGCATCTCGACGCCCGCGTCGGCGAAGACCTGGGGGTTGGCGACGATCGAGAAGACGTTGAGCCCGGTCGGGATGGCGTACAGGCCGTCGTCGACCTCGCCCGTGGCCAGGAGCGCCTCGTCCATGCCGGAGGTCTCGATGTCGTGCTGGGACAGGTCGGCCAGCACCCCGCGGTCCACGTACTCGCGCAGGTACCGCTGCTCCTGCATGAGCACGTCCGGCGTGTCCCCCGCCGCCACCGTGGTGGCGAGCTTGTCCCAGTACCCGCCCCAGTCGGTGAACTCGGGGACGATCGTGATGTCCGGGTGCTCGGCCATGAAGGCGTCGGCGACCTCCTGGTACATCTGGTGGTAGTGGTCCGAGCCCCACCACGCGAAGCGCAGGGTGACGTCGCCACCCTCGTCGCCTCCGCCGCCTCCTGCGGTCTCGCCCGCGCCGGCGTCACCCTGGCCGCAGCCGGCGAGCAGGAGGGCGCCGACGGCGAGGCCGGCGCCGAGGCGGGCGGTCCGGTGACGGCGCGCGGGCCGGGAGGCGGGTCGTGTGCTTCGGGTCGCGGTGCTCAGAGGGTGCACGGGTGCTCCAGGAGTCTCGCCCGGGCGGCGACGCTGCCGGCGCCCGCGAGGGGCGCGTCCGGGACGGCGGGATGTGCGAGGCATGTGCTGGTCGCGCTGGAATGCGCTTTCCATGGTCACCCCCCGTGCCGGGGCTGTCAACCGCATGCGAGGCACGGCAGGCTGGACCGGTGGTCTTCGACTTCGACGCCGAGCTGTGGGTGTGGCAGGCGCGCCGCACCGACACGTGGACCTTCGTGAGCCTGCCGACCGACGTCGCCGACGAGGTGCTCGACGTCGCGGGCGGCGTCGCCCGCGGGTTCGGCTCGCTGCGCGTCGAGGTGCGTCTCGGGGACTCCCGGTGGCGGACCTCGATCTTCCCCGACGGCACCGCGAAGACCTACGTGCTGCCGATCAAGAAGGCCGTGCGGCACGCCGAGGGGGTCGAGGCGGGCGACGTCGTCCGGGTCGCCATCACGCTGCTCGACGTGTGACCCGGGCCGTCCCACCCGCGCGGTACCGTGCCGGATGCACACCCCGAACCGCGGCAGGAAGCTCGGCTGGCGGGCGGCGTACGAGCTGCTCGGCGCGCAGGTGCGCCGGCCCGAGTGGGCCTTCATGAACTACGGCTACGCCGCGCCGGACGGGACGGAGCCCCTGGTCCTGGACCCGCCCGACGAACCGGACCGGCTGTGCATCGCGCTCTACGAGCGCGCGCTCGACGGCACGCCGCTGACCGGCCGCGACGTCCTGGAGGTCGGCTCCGGCCGCGGCGGCGGGAGCGCCTGGATCGCCCGCCGGCACCGCCCGCGGCGCACCGTCGGGCTCGACTTCTCCGCGTCCGCGGTCGCGCTGTCCCGACGGCACCGTCGGGCAGCGGGGCTCTCGTTCGTGCGGGGCGACGCCCAGGCCATGCCGTTCCCGGACGCGTCGTTCGACGTCGTCGTGAACGTCGAGTCCTCGCACTGCTACCCGGACCCGTCGGGGTTCGTGCGCGAGGTGCGGCGCGTGCTGCGGCCCGGCGGCACGTTCTGCTTCGCCGACTTCCGTCCCGCCGACGCCGTGCCGGCCCTGCTCGCCGACCTGTCCGCGGACGGTCTGCGCCTCGTCGCCCACCACGACATCACGCCGCAGGTCGTCGCGGCCCTGCGCGCCGACGACACCCGCAAGGCGGCGCTCATCAGCAGCTGGCTGCCGAGGCCGGTGCACCCGCTCATGCGGCGTTTCGCGGCGCTCGAGGGCTCGCCCGGGTTCGACGCCTTCGCGTCGGGGCGGACGTCGTACGTGGTCGCCCGGCTCGACGGTTGAACGATCAAGGGTTGACAGCGTCCGTTCTTGTGCGAAAGTGAGCCTGTCCCCGCGATTGCTGATCGTCCTTGTTCGATCCTGTGGGTCGACTTCGGCCGCGACGTCGTCGCGGCCGCTCGCGGGGGGACGGCGGGGCACCGGCGCTCCGCCGCGCAGACCGGTCAAAGGAGACCACCGCATGCGATCACGCCGTCGACGGCTCGGAGCGCTCACCCTCACCCCCCTGCTGGCCCTCGCCATGGCCGCGGGGGCCCTCACGGCCCCGGCCGCCGCGTCGCCACCGGGTGGTCACGACCCCGGCCAGGGGGCGGCACAGTCCTCGGCGCAGGCGTCGGAGCAGGGACGGTGGCAGGGCGGCGGCCCCGGGAGCGCCCGTGAGCGCAGCTGGCCGACGCCCGGGCTCGGCCTCCTGCGAGGGACGCTCACGCTGGACGGCGCGGGTCAGCTCGCGCTGACCGTGACGCAGGGCTGGTCGACGGTCGTCACGGCGCAGACCCTCGGCCTGGTGACGGCCGACGCCGACCTCACGCGCGACCTGCGCTTCGTCGACCGGGACGTCCGCCTCGTCCACGACCGCTACTCCATGACCACGGGCAAGCGGCTGGACCGCGTGCACCTCGCGATCGAGTCCACCTTCACCTTCCGCGGTGCGACCGGCGCCCTCGTGCAGGTCGTCGTCCGCGTGGCGCCCGACGGCGTCGCGTACCGCTACGTGCTGCCCGACGACGCCGCCCACACCGTGAGCTCCGAGAGCGGCCGCTGGACCTTCCCCCGGGACGGGGCCGTGTGGAACCAGGACGGCTACGCCGTCAACTACGAGGCGGACTGGGCGGAGCGGACCCTCAGCGGCAACCTCGCGGGGGACATCGGCTTCCCCGTCCTCGCCGAGACCGCAGGCCGCTACGCCCTGCTGACGGAGGCCGACGTCGACGGGCGCTACTCGGGCTCCCACCTCACGCACGAGGCCGGCTCGCTCAGCTACGGGCTCGAGCTCTTCGAGTCCACCCCCGTGACGCACGACGGCCCCCTCGCGACGCCGTGGCGCGTCGCGATCGTGGGCGACCTCGCGACCGTCGTCGAGTCGACGCTGGTCGACGACCTCGCGCCGCCGAGCCGCCTCGCCGACACCGACACGTCGTGGATCCGGCCGGGCGTCTCGAGCTGGTCGTGGATGACCGACTGGGGCAGCCCGCGCGACGAGGCGCGCCAGCGGGACTTCGTCGACCTCTCGGCGCGCAACGGCTGGGAGTACGTGCTGCTCGACGAGGGCTGGAGCGCGGAGTGGGTGCCGCGGACGACCCGGTACGCCAACGCCCGTGGCGTCGACACGATCGTCTGGTTCCACAGCCGTGACCTGCAGACCCAGGAGCAGCGTGACCACTGGCTCCCCCTCCTGCGCGAGTGGGGCGTCGCCGGGCTCAAGATCGACTTCATGGACACGGACTCCCAGGAGATCCACCAGTGGTACGACGCGGTCCTCGCGGACACCGCGCGTCACCAGCTGATGGTCAACTTCCACGGGTCCACGCTGCCGCACGGGCTGCAGCGCACGTGGCCGCACCTCATGAGCTACGAGGCCGTGCGCGGGGCGGAGAACGGGATCTCGCCGAGCCGCTCGCTCACCGTGCCGTTCGCGCGGGGCGTCCTCGGCTCGATGGACTGGACGCCGGTGACGTTCTCGCGGGGCAGCGGCGCGTCGTCCAAGGCCCACGAGCTCGCGATGGCCGTGGTGTACGAGTCGGGCTGGCAGCACATGTCCGACAAGCCCGAGGCGTACGCGGCCGAGCCGGTCGCCGAGGGGCTGCTGCAGAACCTGCCCACCACGTGGGACCGCACGGAGCTGCTCTCGGGCGACCCGGGCGGCCACGTCGTGCAGGCGCGCCGCAGCGGCGACACGTGGTTCGTCGGCGGCATGCGCGCCGGCAGCGGTCCGGCGCTGGACGTGCCGCTGCGCTTCCTCGGCGCGGGTCGATGGCTCGTCCACACGATCACCGACGCCCCCGGAGCCGACGGGGCACCGGACGGCAGCGTGCTGGCCACCCAGGTCACGACGCGACGGGCGCACGAGACGCTGCGCCTGCCGACGGCGACCAACGGCGGCTTCGTCGTGGTGGCGTGCCCCGCCCAGGGCCGGACCACCTGCTTCACGCCGGTCGAGCCGACCGCGACGCTCGACGTCACGGCCGACCCGGACGTCGCCGAGCTCGAGGTCGGGGACACGCTCGAGGTCACCGCCCGCGCGGTCGTGACGTCGGGCGACGGCACGGACGTGTCGTTCGGCCCGCGGCTGCCCGCCGGCTGGACCATGACCGGCGCCGCCGTCGAGCGTGACCGGCTCGCCACCGGCGACGTGCTCGAGGGGACCTGGACGCTGACGGTCGGGCCCGACGCGGTGCGCGGCGACCTGGAGGTCGCCGTCGGCGCGGCGTTCACGTCCGGCGGGCGCGAGGTCTTCGCGGCCGACGGGATCGAGGTCTTCGTCGCACCGGACGCACCGGACGGGCAGGCGTGGGTCTCGGACCTGCCCTGGCTCGAGGACACCGCGGGGTGGGCCAGCAACCGGCGCGACCTGTCCAACTCCGGCGGACCCCTGTCCGTGCGGGGCGAGGTCTTCGCCAAGGGCGTCGGCACGCACGCCCCGAGCGCCGTGACGGTCTGGGCCGGTGGTCGGTGCACCGCGTTCCGCGCGGTGGTCGGGACGGACGATGGCGCCGGCACGCCGGCGGAGAGCTCGGTGTCGTTCCAGGTGCTGGGCGACGGGCGGCTGCTCGCCGAGACCCCGGTGCTGCGGGCGACGTCGGAGCCCGTCGAGCTCGTGGTCGACGTCGCCGGGGTCGACCGGCTCACGCTGCGCACGACCGACGGCGGCGACGGCAAGAACAACGACCACGCCGACTGGGGCGACGCGAGCGTGTGGTGCGGCGACGCGCAGGGCCCGACGCCGCCCACGGAGCCGGCCGGGCTGACCGGGTCGCCGTACGTCAGCGACCTCGAGTGGACGGGCGAGGCCAACGGGTACGGACCGGTCGAGCGCGACCAGTCCAACGGCGAGGCCGCACGCGGCGACGGCAACCCGCTGACCATCGCCGGTCAGGTCTTCGACAAGGGCGTCGGCATGCACGCGACCGGACAGCTCACGACCTGGCTCGGCCGCACCTGCACGACGTTCGAGGCGGTCGTCGGCATCGACGACGAGGTCACGCAGGAAGGCTCGGTGAGCTTCCAGGTGCTCGGGGACGGGATGCTGCTCGCGGACACGGGCGTCGTCACGTCCGCGTCGGGCGGCGTGCCGCTCTCGGTCGACGTGACGGGCGTCCGGAGCCTGACCTTGATCGCCCACGAGGCCACGAACGGCAAGAACTTCGACCACGCCGACTGGGGTGGGGCGCAGCTGGTCTGCGCCGCGGCCTGAGGGCGCGGGCGGCAGGGTGCCTCGGCTCCCTGCCGCCCGACGGGGTCACCGGACCACCCGCCGCCCGCGGCGCCCGGCGCCCTACGCTGACCGGATGTTCAGGGCGCGTCGGCAGGGTCTCGGGCCGGCGTTCACCAACCTGTTCACGGCGAACCTCAGCTCGAGCCTCGGGGACGGCATCAGCCGCGTCGCAGCCCCGCTGCTCGCGGCGCGGCTGACGGACGACCCGCTCCTGGTCGCGGGCGTCACGGTCGCGGCCATGCTGCCGTGGCTGCTGCTGGCCATCCCCGCCGGCGTCCTCGTCGACCGGGTCGACCGCCGGCACGCGCTCGGGTTCGCGAACGGCGCCCGGACCGCGGCGGCCCTCGCGCTCGTCCTCCTCGTCGCGACCGGGACCCTGACGATCTGGTGGCTGCTCGCCGTCGTCTTCGTCTACGGCGCGCTGGAGACCGTCTACGACGGCGCGGTGCGCGCCGTCGTCCCGAGCCTCGTCGGGCGGACGGACCTGCACCGGGCGAACTCCCGGATCGAGGCGGGCGAGCTCGTCGTGCAGAACTTTGCCGCCGCACCGCTGACGTCGTGGCTCTTCGCGGCCGCCGTCGTGGCCCCGCTGGGCCTCGGCGCGGCGGTCTTCGCTCTCGCCGCCGTGCTCGCGTTCCTGCTGCCCGCCGCGGCGGCGGGCACGCACCGCGCCTCGACGAGCGAGCCGGCCGTCCGCTGGTACCGCCAGCTCGTGGACGGCTACCGGTTCATCCGGGGGAATCGGATGCTCCTGACCCTGTGGCTGCTCAGCACCGCCACGGGCCTGTGCTTCGCCGCCGCGACGGCGACCTGGGTGGTGTTCGTGCTCGACCGCCTCGCGGTGCCGGAGGCCTGGTTCGGGTCCGTCCTGCTGGCCGGCGCGGTCGGCGGCATCCTCGGGACCCTCGTCGTCGGGCGGCTGGCCACAGCCTTCGGGACCGGCCCGGTCATGGCGGTGGCCAACCTCGTGGCGAGCGCCGCCCTGATCGGCGTGGGCGCGGTGCCCACCCTCTGGGTCGGCGTCGCCGGTTTCGCCCTCACGTCCGCGGCCATCACGGTGTGGAACGTGCTCGTCGTCTCGCTGCGGCAGAGCCTCGTCCCGAGCGCCCTGCTGGGGCGGGTGCACGGGACCTGGCGCACGCTGCTGTGGGGCACGACGCCGGTCGGCGCCCTGCTCGGCGGCCTGCTGGCGCGCGTCGACCTCGCACTGCCGCTCCTCGTGGGCGGGGTGGTCGCGACGGCGCTCGCGCTGGCGCTCTTCCGGTTCCTCGCGGGCCTGCCCGACCCCGCCGAGGTCGCGCCCGATACGGTCGGGGCGTGACCTCGCCGCTCCCCGGCCCGCAGGGCCCCAGCACCCTTCCCGACGACGCCGCGCAGCGCCTGCTCACGGACGCCCGGGCCCTCGCGCCCGGGCTCGCGTCCCTGCGCCACGACCTGCACCGGGTCCCCGAGATCGGCCTCGACCTGCCGCTCACGCAGCAGCTCGTGCTCGCCGCGCTCGACGGGCTCGGCCTGGAGGTCTCCCTCGGGCGCGGCCTGACGTCCGTGACAGCGGTCCTGCGCGGCGCGCGGCCCGGGCCCGCCGTGCTGCTGCGGGGGGACATGGACGCCCTGCCGGTCACCGAGGACTCGGGCGAGCCCTTCACCAGCACGCACGACGGCGTCATGCACGCGTGCGGCCACGACCTGCACGTCGCAGGCCTGGTGGGCGCCGCTCGCCTGCTGGCCGCGCGCCGGGACGAGCTCGCGGGCGACGTCGTGCTCATGTTCCAGCCGGGCGAGGAGGGTCAGCACGGCGCACGCCTGATGATCGAGGAGGGCGTGCTCGACGCGGCCGGGGACCGCGTCGTCGCCGCGTACGGGGTGCACGTGGTGTCGTCCCTCGAGCGGACCGGCGTCGTCACGGGGCGTCCCGGCACGGCCATGGCCGCGGCGGACCAGATGTACGTCCGGGTGCACGGCCGGGGCGGGCACGGGTCGACGCCGCACCACGCCGCGGACCCGGTCACCGTGGCCGCCGAGATCGTCCTCGCGCTCCAGACCGCCGTCACGCGGCAGTTCGACGCGCACGACCCGGTGGTCGTGACGGTCGGCCGCCTGGCCGCCGGGACGATCGACAACGTCATCCCCGAGACGGCCGAGCTCGACGCGACCGTCCGGACCTTCTCCCCCGAGCACCACGCGGTGATCCCCGAGCGCCTGACCCGGGTGGTCGAGCACGTCGCCGCGGCGCACGGGCTCACGGCCGAGGTGGACTACGTGCGCGGGTACCCCGTGACCGTCAACGACGCCGCCGAGGTCGAGCGCGCCGCGCGCCTCACCGCCGCGATCGTGGGCCAGGGTGCGTGGCGGGAGGCGCCGCGGCCGATCTCGGGCGCCGAGGACTTCTCCTACGTGCTCGAGCAGGTGCCGGGGGCGTTCGTGTTCGTCGGCGCGACGCCGCCCGACCTCGACCCCGCGACCGCGGCGTACAACCACTCGCCCCACGCCCGGTTCGACGACGACGCGCTCCCCGTGTCCGCGGCGCTGCTCGCGGGGCTCGCGCTGGACCGGCTCGCGCAGGGCTGAGCCGTCACGGCCGCGCGGGCGGTCGGCCGTCCTGGGCCTGGGCCTGCGGCGGGTGGGCGCGGGCCTGCGGCGCCGGTCCGCGCCGCCGTCGGCGAATGTGCGCACGCCCCCACCACCAGCCGGACCGCCGGAACCCACCCCAGAGCAGCGCCGCCGACGCGGCCATGACGAGCAGCGCGGCCGCGAACCCGTAGCGCCAGTGCTCCCCCGGGATGAACTCGAAGTTCATGCCGTAGAGCCCGGCGACGAACGTCGGCACGGCGATGATCGCCGCCCACGCGGAGATGCGGCGCATGTCCTCGTTCTGCTGCACCGAGACCCGGGCGAGGTGGACCGAGAGCATGTCGGAGAGCAGTCCGTCGTGCTGGTCCAGGCGCCCGTCGAGCCGGTCGACGGCGGCCTGCGCCCGGGCGAGCCACGCCGTCTCGCGGCTCTCCTCCCCGGTGGACGAGAGCTCCTCGACGAGCTCCGGCAGGGCCCCGGTCAGCGGCATGAGCGCACGACGCGCCTCGGCGATCTCCCGCTTGAGGGCGTAGACGTCCTCCGCGACCCCGTCGCCCGGGTCGGAGGAGAAGACCAGCTTCTCGGTCTCCGTCACGGCGTCGGCGACGTCGTCCTCGACGTCGAACGCGGCCGCCACGACGGCGCGGAGCACCCCCGCGAGGACGGCGTGGACGGCGTGGTGCGCGCGGGAGCCGTCGGCCACCAGACCGGTCGCCGCGGCGGCGACGGCCCCGGCGTCACCCTCCTCGAGCATGACCACCGTCCCCCCGCTCAGGAGCCCGGTGACCCAGCCGGTGCGCACGTCGCGGTCCTGCGCGACGAAGGAGACGGTCGGGAGCGTGAGCACGACGTCGTCCCCGGCGCCGCGCTCGACCCGCACCCGGCGGTGACCGCCGGCCTGGACGTGGCGGCCGACGACGGCCACGGTCCGCGGGTGCACCCCGAGCAGCCCGCACGCCGCCAGCAGCCCGGGGGCGTCCTCGGCCACCACCCACGCGGGCCCGTGGAGGCCGTGGACGCCGTCGCGCAGGTCGCTCGCCCCGCCGTCGCGCCAGGGCCGCCAGCCGTCGGTGCCGTCGACCCAGACCCGTGCCGGGACGGGCGCACCGCCTCCCGGCTCGGACGGGCGCACCGAGGGCAGCGTCATCCCGTCAGTGTGACCCCGATCGCAGCGGTCCGCGGGTCGTGCCGGACGGCGTCACCGCCCCTCCCGGCGCCGGGAGACATAGCCTTTGCGCGTGGACGTAGCCGTGATCGGCGCGACGGGTGACGTCGGCCGGCAGATCTGCACGCAGCTGGTCGAGCGCCGGGTGCTGCCCACGACATCACGGCTCCAGCTCGTCGGCCGCGCGGGCGGCGCGTCGGAGCGCGCGGTGCACGGCCTGCGGCAGGACCTCGTCGACGCCTACGACGAGCACGCACCGCTGCTCGACGTCGCGCTGCGGCCGCAGGACGTGGTGGCGGACGTCGTCGTGGTCGCGGCGGGGCGGACGTCGCCCGCGCGCGCGGGGGCGTCCCCGGACCGGGCGGTCCTCGCGGCCGAGAACCACGCCGTCTTCGCCGAGGTCGCCGACGCGCTCGCGCGCCACGGGTCCGGCCACGAGGTCGTCGTGGTCGTGTCCAACCCGGTCGAGCTCGGCGTCGCCGTGATGTCCCGCGCGCTCGGTGCGCACCGCGTCATCGGCATGGGCGCGTGGCTCGACACGCTGCGGTTCCGGCGCGAGGTCGCCGTCTCGCTCGGGGTGCGTCGGCACCGGGTGAGCGGCTTCGTCGCCGGTCAGCACGGCGAGGACCTCGTGCCGCTGTGGTCCACCGTGCGCGTGAGCGGTTTCGACGCGGCCGAGCGACGCACGCTGGTCGAGCGGCTGCGGCGCGGCCGGCGGCTCGACACGTTCGCCGCCGAGATCGAGCAGGCCAAGGTCGCGCTGCTCGGTGAGCAGGCGACCGACCCGGGCGCCGCCTTCGCGCTGATCGAGACCTGGCCGCCGGACCTGAGAGTCGTCGCGCGGCCGTGGCTGACCCACCAGAGCGGCGCCAAGACCGCCACCGCCACCGCGAGCGCGACGATCGACCTCGTCGACACCGTGCTCGACGGCCGGGACATCGTCGTCGCGGGCCAGGTCCGGCTCGACGGCGAGGTCACGCTGGCGGGGCAGCCGCTGCGCGGCGTCGTCGGGGTACCGGTCGTCCTCGGACCCGACGGGTGGAGCACGGTGCTGCTCGCCGAACCCGCGCCCGACGAGGCCGCGCGGCTCGCGGCGTCCGTCGAGCGCATCGACGCGATGCTCGCGCCGTGGGGCCTCGACGCCGCGTCCTACGCCGGGAGCCGCCCGTGAGCGCCGACGACCCCCGCTGGGTCGCCTTCGTCCACGGGGCCGACACCGTGGGCACCCTCACGGCGCTGACCAGCGTCTTCTCGACGCGCGGGGTGAGCTTCGACTCGCTGACGACGGGCGCGGTGCACGGCGACGCCGGGCTGATCGTCGTCACGTTCACCGCGAGCGAGCGTCGCACGCGCGTGCTCGTCCGCACCGTCGAGCGCCTGGCCGCCGTCCGCGGCGTCGAGGTGTGGCGCGCCGACGACCCGGGCCTGCGCGCGGCCGGCGTCGTCCACATGCCCGCCGGGGCGGTCTTCCGGCCCGATGCCGCGGACGTGCGGTGGGCCGGCGACAGCGCGGCCGGGAACGCCGTCCTGGTCGAGGGCCCGCTCGCGGCGGTCGAGCGGGTCCTGGCCGCGGCGCGGGACGACGGCGCCATGGCGGTGACGACGACGGTGCTGCCGCCGGTGGCCGCCGACGACGCCGGCGGCGCGTCGGGGGGAGCCTGAGATGGACGTCAGCCCGGTCGCCGACCTGGTGCCCAGCCTCGCCCGCGTGCTCGACCTCGTCGGGGTGTTCCTCAACGCCGTCCTCGGCGGGACCATCGCCCGCCAGCGCCGGTTCGACATCGTCGGCTTCGCGATCCTCGCGATCGTGTCCGCGCTGGGCGGCGGCATGCTGCGCGACACGCTCCTGCAGGCCGGTCCCCCGGTCGCGCTGACGGACCCGGTCTACCTGACCACCGCGCTCGCGGGCGCCGTCGTCGCCTTCTTCGTCAAGCTCGGGGGCCGGTGGTGGACGCGCACGTACCTGGTGGGCGACGCCATCGTGCTCGGGTGCTGGGCCGCGACGGGCGCGGCGAAGGCGCTCGACGTCGGGCTGGGTGCCGTACCCGCCGTGCTGCTCGGCGTGACGACGGCGGTCGGCGGCGGGATGATCCGCGACATCGTCGTCGGCCGCGTCCCCGCCATCTTCGGCGGCAACACGCTCTACGCGACGTCGGCGGTCTTCGCGTGCCTCGCGATGCTCGGGCTGAACCACGTCGGGCAGCACGACCTCGGCCTGCTCGCGGCGATCGTCGTCGGCTCGGGGCTCAGCATCGTCGCGCGCTGGCGCAGCTGGACGCTGCCCGACGCCGACACCGTCCGCCTGAGCGCGTGGCGGCCGCCGCGCCGGCGGCGGGTCGGCGGCGCGGATCCCGCGCGCCAGCAGGTCCCGCCCGAGGCCGCGCCGGGCGAGGCC
>NZ_JACEXH010000009.1:0-35163 GCF_014525465.1 Actinotalea sp. JY-7885
GGTCCTCGACGCGATCTTCGGGTACGACCCGTTCAAGGAGGCGCAGAAGTCCTTCGCCGGCGACTGGAACGCGATGTACGCGGCCGGGTCGGCGTCTCAGAATCTCGGCCAGTACATGACGCTCGTCTGGCCGAGGTCGCCACGGCCCGCGGCGGGAGGACGGTGTCCGCGTGGCACGCCGTGGGCCTGGCCGAGGGTGATGTCCTGACGGTGCCGGAGCCGCCGTCGGGGCTGCGGTCCTACGTCGCGGTGCGCGGGGGACTGGACGGTGCTCGGGTCCTGGGCAGCCGGTCGAGCGACGTGCTCGGTGGGCTCGGCCCGGGTCCCGTGGCCGCGGGCGCGGTCCTGGGGGTGCGCGGGGAGGTGTCCGGCGCCGTCGGAGCTCCCGAGCCGCCCGTCGTCCCCGAGGCGGGCGCGGTGCGCGTGCGCGCCGTCCCGGGCCCGGACGTCCCGCGTCCGGGGCGGGACGGGGCGACGGGACCCGCGCTGTGGCACGTGCCGTGGACCGTCGCGACGGCGTCGAACCGGATCGGGCTGCGCCTCGAGGGTCGCGCGCTGCCGCCGGCCGACGCGGGGGAGCGCCCGAGCCAGGGCGTCCTGGCGGGCGGGGTGCAGCTGCCCCCGTCGGGTCTGCCCGTCGTCTTCCTGGTCGACCACCCGGTCACGGGCGGCTACCCGGTGGTCGCCACGGTGGTCGACGCCGACCTGGACCGGCTCGCGCAGCTGCGGCCCGGCCAGACCCTGGTGCTGGTCCCGGAGGACCGATGACGACACGCCTGCTGCTGCTCGCCGACACCCACGTGCCCGCCCGCTCCCGCGGGCTGCCGCGGGCGGTGTGGGACCTCGTCGAGCAGGCCGACCTGGTGGTGCACGCGGGCGACTGGGTGGACGTCGCCCTGCTCGACGAGCTCGCGGCGCGGTCCCGCGACCTCCTCGCCTGCTGGGGCAACAACGACGGGCCGGCGCTGCGGACCCGCCTGCCCGAGGTCGCCCGGCGCACCGTCGAGGGGGTGCGGTTCGCCGTGGTCCACGAGACGGGGGCCGCGGCCGGCAGGGAGCGCCGCGCCGACGCCGCCTACCCGGACGCGGACGTCCTCGTGTTCGGGCACAGCCACATCCCGTGGGACACGACGACGCCGTCCGGCCTGCGGCTGCTCAACCCCGGCTCGCCGACCGACCGACGCCGCCAGCCGGTGTGCACCGTCATGACGGCCGTCGTGCCGTCGCGGGGCGGCGACGCGTCGCGGGGCGAGCGCGCCGCGAGCGTCGAGGTGCGCCTGCTGCCCGTCGACCGGAGCGTGTGACCGGTCGACGGGGCGACGCCTCTCCTCAGAAGGTGTCCCGCGGCGGGGCGTCGGCCGGCGTGCTGGTCAGCGGGTGGGCGCGGTGCTCGGCGTGCGCCCGGGCGATCAGCTCGCGCAGCTCGTCCTGGCCCTTGGTCACCGACGAGTGGTCGGCGGCCATGCGCTTGAGCTCCGCCTCCTCCTCGAGGAGCTCGGCGTAGATCCGCTCGCGCTCGGCCGGGTCCGCCGTGTACTCGAGGTCGAGGTACTCGGTCGCGTGGCGTTGGGCGCTGTTGAGCGCGTTCTGGGCTCGACCACGAGGGCTGGCGAGCGACGCCAGGACCGTGACGATCAGGACGCCGACGATGACACCCAGGGACAGCGGGGTGCTCACCTCGACCACGTCGATCGGCTCGCCGTCGTTGACCCAGGGGATGTTGTTCTTGTGCATCGCGTGCAGGATCAGCTTGACGCCGATGAAGCCGAGGATCACCGCGAGCCCGTACGACAGGTAGATGAGGCGGTCCAGCAGGCCGTCGATGAGGAAGTACAGCTGGCGCAGCCCGAGCAGCGAGAACGCCGTCGCGGTGAAGACGATGTACACGTCCTGGGTCAGGCCGAAGATCGCGGGGATCGAGTCGAGCGCGAACAGGATGTCCGTGCCGCCGATGGCGACCATCACCAGGAGCATCGGCGTCAGGGCCCGGCGGCCGTCGACCCGCGTGAACATCTTGTCGCCGTCGTAGTGCTCGGTGGTGTGGAACACCCGGCGCGCCAGCCGGATGACGAAGTTGTCCGCCGTGTGGGAGTCCGAGGACTCGGGCTTGAGCAGGTTGCCCGCCGTGATGAGCAGGATGAGCCCGAACGCGTAGAAGACCCACGCGAACGAGTTGATCAGCGCGGCACCGAGCAGGATGAAGGCGGTCCGGGCGATGAGCGAGAAGGTGATGCCGAAGAGCAGCACCTTCTGCTGGTCCTCGCGCGGCACGCGGAAGCTGCTCATGATGATGAGGAAGACGAAGAGGTTGTCGACGGACAGCGCCTTCTCCGTGATGTAGCCGGCGAAGTACTCCGAGCCGGCGTCGCCGCCCCCGAGCACGAGCACGCCCACGCCGAAGAGCAGGGCGATGCCGACGTACAGCGCCGACCAGATGCTGGCCTCGCGCAGGGTGGGGGTGTGGGCCTTGCGGACGTGGAAGACGTAGTCGAACGCCAGGAGACCGACGATCGCCGCGATCGTCAGGATCCAGACCAGGGGTGAGACAACCATCGGGCGCGAGTCCTCCAGAGCTTCATGCGGGTACCGACGCCCGCGGTTCGCGCGCGCCCTGCGGGAGCAACGTCGGCCGCCCCGTCGAGGTTCCGACACGCGGGGTCCGGCCTCGTCGTCCTGCCCGCAAGCGTAACGGCGGCACCCGGGCGACGCCTGCAAGGATGGCGGTGTGACGCCCGATGCCGCCGCCCGCGTCACCGCTGTGCGTGACGGTGCCCTCGCCCGCCTCCGCGGGCTCGGTGCGGCCTTCGACGAGGTCGTCGAGGCGTCCGCCTGGTCCAACGCCGACGACGAGCACGACCCCGAGGGCGCCACCGTCGCCTTCGAGCGCGCACAGCTCGCGGCGCTGGTGCGCCAGGCCCGCGCGGACCTCGCCGACGCGGACGCCGCCCTCGACCGCCTGGAGGCGGGCACCTACGGCACCTGCGAGCGGTGCGGCGGGCCGGTGGGCGACGACCGGCTCGCTGTGCGGCCGACGGCGCGGCGCTGCGTCGGGTGCGCCGCGTCGCAGGCACGCGAGCGGGGCTGAAGGTCCTACGTCCGACGGCTCGCGGTCGCCGATGGTGGAGGTGCTGGACATCCCCCACCGATCCGAGAGGTCAGCTGTGAACGAGCACACCGCGCCCGCCGCCATCGACGAGGACGACCTGCCCCCGTTCTGGGACTGACGCGCCTGCGGCACCGACGGGAGCACCCATCGGTGCCACTCAGGGCTCCTGAGCCCCCGCATCACCGGGACGGCCGGCGGTCCCGACGCCGTTGACGCCCGCAAGCCCGACCGCACCGCGACCGGTCAGCCGCCCTGCACGCGGTTCGAGAAGCGGGTCGGCTGACGGGCCGGTCGCGGTGCGGCCGAGCCCTGCAGACGCACCGCGACCAGGGCGACGTCGTCGTCGGCGTGGACGGGGAGCATGCGCGCGAGCACCTGGTCGCAGATGGTCTCGGGGTCGGCGGGCGCGAGCTCGCCGAGGGTCCGGCGCAGGAGTGCGATCCCCTCCCGCAGGCCGCGGTCCCGGCGCTCGACCAGGCCGTCCGTGTACAGCAGCAGCGTCGCTCCACGCTCGAGGGTGGCGACGGTCTCCCTGCGCTCGGTGTCCGGGCGCACCCCGAGCAGGATGTCGGGTCGCCCCGCGGTGAGGGCCGCGACGCTCCCGTCGGGGTGGAGGACGAGCGGGGTGGGGTGCCCCGCGTTCGAGAGGCGCACCCGCGTCAGCCCGCGCCCGCGGTCGTCGTCCGTCTGCTCGATCGTGGCCACGACCGCCGTCGCGAGCGCGTCGAGCCGCAGCGACCGCAGCGCGCGGTCGACCCGTTCGAGCACCGCCGCGGGTGTCGCGCCGCAGGTCACAGCCACGCCACGCAGGATCGAGCGGACCTGGCTCATGGTCGCGGCGGCGGCGCCGTCGTGGCCGACGACGTCACCGATCACGATCACCGTCGCGCCGTCCGGCTCCACGAACGCGTCGTACCAGTCGCCGCCCACCTTGGCGGCCTCGGCGGCAGGCACGTAGCGCACGGCGACCTGCAGGTGGTCCGCCTGGGGCGGCTCCGTGAGCAACGAGCGCTGGAACGCCTCCGCCAGCTGGCGCTGCTGGCGGTAGAGGCGGGCGTTGTCCAGCGCCAGGCCGGCGCGTCCGGCGACCTCGCGGGCGGCGGCGAGGTCCGCCGCGGACATCGGCGCGCGCTCGGGGCCACGGAAGAGGCTGATCGCGCCCACCGTGCGTCCTCGCGCCCTCATCGGCAGGGCGGCCGCCGACTCGGGTGCGAGCAGCCGCAGGGCCTCGAGCGCCTCCCCGGGCCGCAGCATCGCCGCGATGCGCTCCGTCGCCTCCGCGGGCACGGCCACCGGCTCTCTGCGGTCCAGCGCGCGCCCCGGGAACGACTCGTCCGCGAGCGCCGCGAGCCGGGTCGTCGCGTACCGGGCGACCAGCGGGCGCGCGACCTCGTCCGCGTGCCACGTCGCGATGTCCCGGAGCCGGCGGCGCGGGGCCCGTCCGTCGCTCGGGAACTCGGCCAGGGTGACCACGCACCAGTCGGCGAGCTCCGGCACCACGAGCTGCACGAGGCGGCCCATGGCCGTCTCGGCGTCCATGGTCTCGGCGAGCTCGTGCGTGACCCGCGCCGTCAGCCGTGCGCGGCGCGCCGCGTCCTCGGCGACGGCCTGCGCGGTGTGCCTGGCGGTGACGTCGAGGAACGACACGCCGAGGCCGTCCGCGTGCGGCCACGCCCGCACCTCGTACCACCGGTCGGACGGCGGCGGCAGGTGGGCCTCGAGCAGCCCCGTCGTGCCGGTGCGCACCGCCTCGTCGCAGGCTGCCTGGAGGGCGGCCGCGACGGGGTCCGGGAACGCCCGCCACAGCGCCGTGCCGGCGAGCTCGTGGCGGCTCCGGCCCAGCATCCGCTCGGCCTCGGCGTTGACGTACGTCACCCGTGCCGCGAGGTCCAGCCCGACGAATGCCGTCGGGATCGACTCGAGCACGCGTGCCACGCGCGCCTCGGTGTCCCGCCGCGCCGTGCTGTCGTACCCGACGCCCAGGACCCGCGCGGGCGTCCCGTCCGAGCCGCTCAGGACGTGGCCGCGCACGGTCAACCACCGCATCGCCCGCCCGGGCACGACCACCCGGCAGTCGAGCTCGACCTCGCCGCGCGCGTCGACGGCCCGCTGGACCGTGCGCCCGACGACGGGCCGGTCGTCCGGGTGCAGGCGTGCCTTGAACTGGGCGACGCTGCCCCGGAACTCCTGGCGCGTGTAGCCGAAGAGGCGCAGCATCCGGTCGTCCCAGTGCAGCTGCCCGGTGGCCAGGTCCCACTCGAAGGTCCCGACGTCGGCCGCCGCGAGCGCCAGCTCGGCGATGACCTCGGAGGGGTCCACCACCGGGCGGCGGGGGCCACGGGGCCGGCCCGCGCCGGACGTCGGACGGTCCCGCCGGGAGCCTCGTACGCGTCGCTCGTCGGCCACCGCAAACCCCCGCACTCACCTCGGTCGTCGCCCATCATCGACCAGGGCGGGTCCGCGGCGCCAGGCTGGGCGCGCGTTCGGGCGACCACGCCGCGGCGCCGGGCTGCCCGTGCGCCGGTGCGACGGGCGGGTGATCCTGGACGAGGGCCGCCGCGTGTCGGCCGGGTGTGCCCGCGCTGCGACGCCGGTACCGGGCACCGTCGTGACGAGCGCCCGTGGCGGCGTGTCGACCCACGCCCCTGAGGCGTCCGTCCGGGCGCGCCCCTGCGGGCTCAGCTCAGGGGTGACTCGCCGTCGGTCCGCACCGCGAACCAGACGGTCTTGCCGCCATCGCGGTGCGGCTCGACGCCCCAGGCCTCCGCCAGGCGCTCGACCAGCCGCAGCCCGTGCCCGCCGGGCACCTCGGGCCCGGTGGAGCGCACGACCGGCAGGTCGTCGCCCGCGTCGACGACGTGCACGAGGAACCGGTCGCCCGCCAGCCCGGCCCGCACCCGGACGGGCTCGGTGGGGCCGTGTGCCAGCGCGTTGGCGGCGAGCTCGCTGGTCAGGAGCTCGATCACGCGGACCATGCCCGGTGCGACCTCGCAGTCCCGGGCGTGCTTGACGGCCCACTGCCGCGCGGCCCGGATGGAGGAGGGTCGCGCCTCGAGGAAGAGCTCGGCGACGGCCATCGGGTCAGCATGGGTCATCATGCGTCCGCTCGCCTGCCGAACCGGCTCCGCGGTGCCCACGTCAGCTTCCCAGCCTGGTTCGGAGCACCTCGGCGATCTCCTGGATGTACTCGTCCATGGCGAGCAGCGGCTCCTGGCCCCACGGATCGGTCAGGTCCGAGTACAGGTTGATCGCGACAGTGGTGTGGTCGTCGACGACGGCGGGCAGCGCGGCGGCCGACCGGAAACCCGCGTCGAGCGCCGCCTGTCGCCAGACCGGCCAGCGGGCCTCGGGCTGGAGGTCGGGGACCAGGACGCCGTGCAGCTGCTCCATGGCCTCGACGCACGGGCCCTCGCCGACGTGCACCTCGACCTCGTCGCAGCGCCGGGCACGGTCGTTGCTGCTCGCGACGTAGGCGAGGGTGCCGCGGCTGCGCAGCGTGATGCTGCAGTGCGTGTCATCGCCGAGCCGGCCGGCCGCCGCGCGTGCGTAGTCGTCGAGGCTCGAGCTCAGGGCGGGCATGGTGACCTCGGTGGTCAGAGGGCGGGCGCCGGGTGGCGCCACGATCGTAGCGGCGACGGAGCGGCCGGCGTGCGCGGCGTTCGGGTGTCGCGTGTCCCGGCGACGGCACGTCGCGCCGCCACACGCCTCCTGACCTGCCACAATCGCGGCCGACGACGGCAGTCGGCGCACCGCGCGGGCCCGTCACCACGTGACCCTGCGCCCCGGTGAGGAGACCGATGTCCAGCACCGGCCGGGTCGGCGCGACCCTCGTCCCCGTGCCGGTCTTCGGGCCGCTCGACGCGCTCACCGACGTCGCCCACGAGCAGTACGCGACGGGGTTCTCGGAGCACGCCGTGCGGCTCGCGCGGACCGGTCGGGCGTTCGCCGCGGCGGCGGACGACGTCGTCTCCGTCAGGTACTTCCGCTACATCGAGGCCATCGCCCTGCAGGAGCTCGGCAGGCACACCGACGCGGTGGTCGCCGCCGAGGCGATCCTGCGCGAGCTGGGCGACGAGGTGCACCCGGCGTGGCGCGCGAAGGCGCTCTCCGTGCTCGTGGAGTCGCGGACCCGGCTGGGTCGGCACTCCGCGGCGATCGCCGCCGCGGCGGAGGCGCACTTCCTGCTGCGCGCCGTGCCCGTGCAGACCTACGACCACCTGTCGGCGAGCGTCGCCGTCGGCCTCGCGCTGCGCTCCATCAACCTCCTCGAGGAGGCCGACGTCGTCCTGGCGACGATCCGGTACGGGGGACGCCCGGAGGTCGACGCCCTCGTGGCGGGCGAGGTCGCGCTGCTGAGCGCGTTCTGGGCGGCGAGCCTGCTGCTCATCGGACGCACCGCCGACGCGCGGGAGCGTCTCGTCCAGTGCGCGTCGCGGGCCCGCCGCATGGTCGCCGCGGCGCGCACGGACGGCAACGACGCCCTCGTCGCCCGCGGCGAGGTGGTCGAGGCGTACGCGATGCTCCACCTGGGGGAGCGAGGGCTCGCGGCCGCGCGGGCAGCGGCCGCCGCCACCCGCTTCGCGCCGCGGTCCGAGCTCGTCGAGACCCACCTGCTCCAGCTCGTGCTGGCCCAGTCCGCCGCCGACGACGGTCGCCTCGACGAGGCGGTCCGGCTGCTGACGACCCTGGTCGGCGACGCGGACGCGGCGGGCCGGGACGTGTGGGCCGCGACGGCGCGTTCGGACCTCGCCGACGTGCACGAGGCGATCACCGGGCCCCACCCCGCGCTGGCTCTCGTGCGGCGGGTGGCGCGGGACGCGCTGGCACGGCTGTGGTCGGAGCAGGAGGGCCGCTTCGCCGCCCTCAACGACCGCCACCAGCTGCGCGAGCTCACGGCGGAGACCACCCGCATCGGTGAGGTGCTCATGCAGGACCCGCTGACGCGCCTGGGCAACCGGCGCCTCATCGACGCGGCCGCGGAGCAGCACGTCGTCGACCGCTGGGCGGTGTTCGTCGACGTCGACGACTTCAAGGCGATCAACGACGGTCACTCGCACGCGACGGGCGACCGGGTGCTGCGCCGGGTGGCGGGCATCCTGCGGTCGCAGGCCCGCGAGTCCGACGTGGTCGCGCGCTTCGGCGGTGACGAGTTCCTGGTCCTGCTCACCGGCGGGAGCGACGCGGCCGTGGCGCTGGCCGAGCGGGTCCACGCGACGGTGCGGCAGCACCCGTGGGAGGAGCTCGCCCCCGGGCTCCGGGTCACCGTGTCGGTCGGTGCCGGCCCCACGACGGACACCCCGGGGGACCGCTGGGCGGAGGCCGACGCCGCCCTGCTCGCGGCCAAGCGGGCGGGACGTGACCGGGTGGTCGTCGCCTCCTAAGGCTCAGGCCGCGGTGAGCCGCCCGCCGCCGGACCGCGCGGCGTCGGCCGGCACGCTCGCGGCGGGCACGTCGTCCGGGGTCTCGGCGCCGCGGGCGCGGGCGGCCTCGAGCACGTCCGTGATCTGGTCGTCGACGAGCTCGTGCCGTTCCAGCAGCGCGTCGCGCAGGGCCTCGACCAGGTGCCGGTTCTCGCTCAGCAGCCACAGCACCCGGTGCCGGGCGTCCTCCAGGACGCTCTCGAGCTGCGCCCGCGCGGTGCGGTCGCCCAGGACGCCCTCGACGACGTCGTGCCCGGTCGCGAGGAACGACACCAGCGAGCCCGTCATCCCGGCGGCCCCGACCATCTGCGCGGCGGTGCGGGTGGCCGCGGCCAGGTCGCTCGCGGGCCCGGTCGTCGTCTGGCCGAAGAAGAGCTCCTCCGCGACCAGGCCGCCCATCGCGATCTCGACGAGGCCGCGGAGGTCCGACGCGGAGTGGGTGTAGACCTCCTCGGCGTCGCCGTGCGCCAGCAGGCCCAGCGCGTCGCCCCGCTTGACGATCGTGAGGACCTCGAGCTGCCGCTGCGGGGCCACGAGCCACGCGACGACCGCGTGCCCCGCCTCGTGGGTGGCGATGAGACGCTGCTCGGCGGGCGTGTAGGCGACGGGCTGCCCGATGCCCACCATCTCGGTCAGGCGGGCGGTCTCGACGTCGGCGTAGCACATCGCCTCCGAGCCGCGGCGCAGCGCGTTGACGAGCGCCTCGTCGAGCACGTGCTCGATCATCACGGGGGTCCAGCCGTTGGTCGCCGCGGCGAGCCGGTCACGCAGGCGCGGGTCGTCGAGGTCGGCCTCGTGCGCCCGGCGGGCCAGGAAGTGGTCCACCAGGGCCCGCCGGCCGTGGACGTCGGGGGCGGCGAAGGTCAGCCGGCGGTCGAACCGCCCGGGGCGCAGCAGCGCGGGGTCCAGCGAGTCGGCGCGGTTCGTCGCGGCGATGAGCAGGATCGGGACGCGCTGCGGCCGGATCTGGGGGATCTGACGGTCCGCGGGGAGCAGCAGGTTGACCGCCGCCACGAGCCGGTTGACGAGGCGCTCGGTCCCCGTCGGCTCGTCGAAGGACTGCATCTGCACGAGGAGCTCGTTGACGACGCCGCCGGTGCCCTCGCTCGTGATCCGGTCGTGGACCAGGCCCGGGCGGGGCAGGCCACCCGCATGGGCGCGACCGCTCGGGTCCGCCGCGAGCATGCCGCCGCGCCGCAGGGCGATGGCGTCGATCTCCTCGATGAAGCCGATCGCGCCGCCCTCCCGGCGAGCGGCCTTGCGGAGCGCGCCGAAGTACCGGCGGATCTTGCGCGCGGTCGCTCCGTAGTACATCGATTGGAAGGACGTCGCGGACACGAAGAGGAACGGGACCCCGGCCTCGGCCGCCATGGCCTTGGCCGTCATCGTCTTGCCGGTGCCGGGCAGGCCCTCGAAGAGCAGGCCCCGCCGGGCGGCGCCGCCCATGCGGTCCGCGAAGCGCCGGTGCATCTGGAACAGGTCGATGGAGCGCCGGACGTCCTCCTTCACCGGGTCGATCCCGATGACGTCGTCGAGGGTCACGTCCACCTGCTCCGGCCGGTACGTCAGGTGCGGCGACCGGCTGCTGACGACCTGCGTCCCGACGACGACCGCGAGCATCGCGGCGAAGAAGACGATGATGGTCACGAGGAACGGGTCGACCGCGGGCAGCGCCGGCAGCGGCGAGCGGCCGGTGAGCGGCACCACGATGAACCACGCCTCCACCAGCAGCACCACGGCGGCGAGCCGGTAGAACCGCCGCCGACGCAGCCGGTCCCGGTCGAGGGCGATGTCGTGCTGCGAGGTGCGGAGCGGGTTCAGGTCGGTCACGAGCGAGTCCTTCGCGCCGGGGCCGTCGCACCAGGAGCGGCGGCCGCAAGGCGCCATCGTCGCGGGAATCGGACAATCCGGGCAACCGGCGCGGCGTCGCTCACCCGTTCGGCCCACGCCTCCGCGCAGCGGCCGGGCCGTTGGGCCCCTGCACCCACGAGTGCTACGTCCACGACCTCGGCAGCTGCCAGGGCGAGCTCGTCGGCCAGGACGTCCACGTGCGGATCGCCACCGACGACGCCTAGCGCCCGGAGCCCGGGCGGGACGTGGGCCGGGCCCGGGCCTTTGGACCCTCGCCATCGACGCCGGACCGCCGGAGGCTGGTGACGCCCGGGACCGTCGGACCCGGCGCGACGCGCGAGGAGGGGCGATGGCAGCCACGGTGGTCGTCGGGGTGGACGGGACGGCGAACGGCGAGGAGGCGCTCGCGTGGGCGGCCGACGCGGCCGCGACGCGGGGCGCGCTCCTCGAGGTGGTGCACGCGGTGGGGCAGCCGGCGTGGGGGTTCGACGTGGACCTCGACCACGCGATCGAGCAGCAGGGCAAGAACCTCGTCGAGGCGTGCGCCGACCGGGCGGAGCAGCTCGTGCCCGGCCTGCGGGTGCGTTCCGTCCTGGTCACCGACCCGCCGCGGCGCGCGCTCCTGGAGCGCTCGCGCGACGCCGCCCTGCTCGTGGTGCCCGCGGGCGAGGGCGCCGGCGCGTGGCTGGCCTACCGCCTCGCCGCGTCCGCGCGGTGCCCCGTCGCACTGGTGCCCGCACGGCGGCCGTCGGGCGTGCGCTCCGTCGTCGTCGGGGTCGACGGCTCGCCGGACGGGCGCGCCGCCCTGGCGTTCGCCCTCGCCGAGGCGGTCCGGTCCGGCTCCCGCCTCGAGGTGCTGCGCGCGTGGGACGCGCCGACGGTGCCGCCGGCCGCGATCCTGCCCACGCACGGGCTGGCGGACGCGCTGCGGGAGTCGGAGGTGGTCGCCCTGCGCGAGATGCTGGCCCCGTTCGAGGGTGCGGGCGTGCCGCTCAGCCGGCGCCTGGTACGCGGCCGGCCCGCTCGCGCGCTGCTCGAGGCGGCGCGCGACGCCCAGCTGCTCGTCGTCGGCGCGCACGGCGACGAGGGTCTCGACGGGGCGGCGCTCGGTTCGGTCAGCCACGAGGTGGTGCTGCACGCGCCGTGCCCGGTGGTCGTCGCGCACGCGGGCGGCCCGGTCTGACGGCGCGGGGGTGCCCCGAGTGGGATTCGAACCCACACTGGATCGGGTTTGAGCCGAACGCCTCTGCCGGTTGGGCTATCGGGGCACTGCCGGCGGCGCCGACTCCACTAGGCTATCGCCGTGACCGAGAAGGACGTGCCGCAGACACCCGACCTCGACCTGCCGATGGGCGGTCCCGGGCCGGCCCCCGACGCGCCGGGGGCGAGGCCCGCGCGACGCGCCGTCGTCGCCGAGGACGAGGCGCTGATCCGCATGGACGTCGTCGAGACCCTGCGCGACGCGGGCTTCGACGTCGTCGGCGAGGCGGGTGACGGCGAGACGGCCGTGAACCTCGCGGTCGAGCTCCGGCCCGACGTCGTCGTCATGGACGTGAAGATGCCCGTCATGGACGGCATCACGGCCGCCGAGCGGATCGGCAAGGAGCACGCCGCGCCGGTGGTGCTCCTGACCGCCTTCTCGCAGAAGGAGCTCGTCGAGCGCGCGCGCGACGCCGGCGCGATGGCGTACGTCATCAAGCCGTTCACGCCCGCCGACCTCCTGCCCGCCGTCGAGATCGCGATCTCGCGGTACAGCCAGATCAGCGCGCTCGAGGCCGAGGTCGCCGACCTCGCGGACCGGTTCGAGACGCGCAAGCGGGTCGACCGCGCCAAGGGCCTGCTCATGACGAAGATGGGCCTGACGGAGCCCGAGTCGTTCCGCTGGATCCAGAAGACGTCGATGGACCGCCGTCTGACGATGCGCGAGGTGGCAGACGCCGTCATCGAGCAGGTCGGTGGCGCGTCCTCCTGACACCTGCGCGTGACATCGCCGTAGGACGTTGGTCACAACTCGGCAACGACGCCGACTGATACGACGCATGTCACACTTCGGACACACTTCCGGGGTACGTTTCCGAGCACAGTCCGGCGCCGGGGCCTCCAAGCCGGTGCGGGAGAACACAGTGCTCAGAAGAGGGAGCTCCCGTATGAAGCGTTCCACTCACGCGGCTCGTGCCGCTGCTCTGGTAGGTGCCGTCGCTCTCGTGCTCACGGCGTGCGCCGGCGGTGGCGAGGAGGGCGGTGGCGAGGAGACCGGCAGCACCGGGGGCGGCGGCTCGTCGAGCGAGCCGCTGATCATCGGCTCCCTGCTCCCGCAGACCGGGTCGCTCGCCTACCTCGGCCCGCCCGAGATCGCCGGTGTCGACCTCGCGATCAAGGAGATCAACGAGGCCGGCGGCGTGCTCGGCAACGACGTCGAGGTCGTCCACGCGGACTCGTCCGACGCCGACAACGCCGAGGTCGCCACGCAGTCGGTCACCGACCTCCTGAGCCAGGAAGTCCAGGTCATCGTGGGCGCGGCGTCGTCCTCGGTGACGCTCAACGTCGTCGACGACATCACGGGCTCCGACGTCGTGCAGATCTCCCCGGCGAACACGGCGACCAGCCTCAGCGGCTACTCGGACTTCTACTTCCGGACCGCACCGTCGGACCTCATCCAGGGCCGCGCCCTCGCGAACGCGATCATCAACGACGGCCACTCCAACGTCGCCTTCCTCGTCTTCAACGACGACTACGGCGTCACGCTGCGGGACGTCGCGAAGGGTGAGCTCGAGGAGGCCGGCGTCACCGTCACGTACGGCAACCCCGGCGAGGAGTTCGACCCGGCGTCCGACGACGTCATCCCGTCGGCCGTGACCGCGGCCCTGTCGACGTCCCCGGACGCCGTCGTGGTCATCGCCTTCGACCAGACGAAGCTCCTGATCCCGGCCCTGAGCTCGGCCGGCTTCGACACCTCCAAGCTCTACCTGGTCGACGGCAACCTCGCCGACTACTCGGCGGACTTCGAGCCCGGCACGCTCGAGGGCGCGAAGGGGACCCAGCCCGGGGCCAACGCGAGCGAGGAGTTCCGCGAGCGCCTGCTCGAGGTCAACCCCGACCTCAAGGACTACAACTACGCCGGCGAGTCCTACGACGCCGTCGTGCTCGCCGCGCTGGCCGCGGTCAAGGGCGGTGGCACGGACGGCCCGACCATCCAGGCCAACCTGCACGCCGTGTCCGGCGCGGACGGTGGCACCGAGTGCGAGACGTTCGCGGACTGCGTCGAGCTCATCGAGAGCGGCGAGGACATCGACTACGTCGCCGTCTCGGGCGTGGGCGCGTTCAACGAGGACAACGACCCGTCGTCGGCCTGGGTGGGCATCTACCAGTTCGACGCGGAGAACAAGAACGCCTGGATCTCGCAGGAGTTCGGCGAGCTCTGAGCGCTGGTCAGCGCTGAGCAGTAGTCAGCACAGCACGACGAAGCCCCGGCCGGGGAACCGGCCGGGGCTTCGTCGTGCTGGCTGGGACTGCTGTGCCGGCAGGACTGCCGTGCCCGCGGGGACGGTCAGGCGACGGGTGGGGTGCCCGTGGCCGGCCCCGTGTCCTTGACCGCGTCCTGGTCCGCGGCGAGCGTGCCGAGGTAGAGCTCGATGACCTTGGGGTCGTGCATCAGCTCGCGACCCGTCGCGGTGTAGGCGTTGCGGCCCTGGTCGAGCACGTACCCGCGGTCGCAGATCTGCAGGCACCGGCGGGCGTTCTGCTCGACCATGATGATCGAGACGCCGGTCTTGTTGATCTTCCGGGTCCGGATGAACGTCTCGTCCTGGCGTACCGGGGACAGCCCCGCCGACGGCTCGTCGAGCAGCAGCACCGACGGGTTCATCATGAGCGCTCGCGCCATCGCGACCATCTGGCGCTCACCGCCGGACAGCGAGCCGGCGCGCTGCTTGCGCCGGTCGCCTAGCGTCGGGAACAGGTCGACGATCGCGTCGAACCGCTCCCCGAACGTGCGGGGCGCCTGGAAGCTGCCCATCTGCAGGTTCTCCTCGATGGTCAGCGAGGGGAACACGTTGTTGTTCTGGGGGACGAAGCCGACGCCGCGCTTGACGAGCGTGTCGGCGCGCGCGTTCGTGATGTCCTCGCCGTGCAGGGTGACGGACCCGGACCGGACCGTGACCAGGCCGAAGAGGGCCTTGAGCAGGGTCGACTTGCCCGCGCCGTTCGGGCCGATGATGCCGATGAGCTCGCCCGGGCGGACGACCAGGTCGCAGCCGTTGAGGATGTTGACGCCCGGGAGGTAGCCCGCGACCAGGTCGGTGGCCTCCAGGACGGGGTCCTGCGTGGTCCCGCCCGGCGTGGCGGGCGTCGGCGCGGTCGTGGTGCTCATCGTGACTCCTCGTCGTGGGCGCGGGCCTCGGCCTCGGCCTCCGCCTCGAGCTCCTGCGCCACCTCGTCCGACAGCAGCGCGTCGTCGCCCAGGTCCGTGTCGTGGTGCGCGCCCAGGTAGGCGTCGACGACGGCCGGGTTGGCCATGACGGAGCCGGGCGGCCCCTCGGCGACCAGGCGGCCCTCGGCCATCACGGCGACCCAGTCGGAGATGTGGCGCACCATGTGCATGTCGTGCTCGACGAACAGGACGGTCGTGCCGCCGTCACGCAGCGCCTGGATGTGCCCGAGGAGCGACTGCGTCAGCGCCGGGTTCACGCCGGCCATCGGCTCGTCGAGCATGACCATCTCCGGGTCGCTCATGAGCGCGCGGGCCATCTCCAGGAGCTTGCGCTGACCGCCGGACAGGCTGCCCGCGAACTCGTCCTTCTTGTCGAGCAGCCGGAACCGGTCGAGCAGCTCCTCGGCCTTGGCGGTGATCGCCCGCTCCCGCGGCCGCCAGAGCGGGGGCACGAGGGCCCGCGCGAACGTCTCGCCCGGCTGGTCGGCGGCGCCCAGGCGCATGTTCTCCATCACCGTCATCCGGCTCAGCGCCTTGGTGAGCTGGAAGGTGCGGACCATGCCGGCCCGCGCGACCTTCGCCGCCGGGACGCCGGCGAGCGAGCGCCCGCCGAACGACCACCGCCCGGAGTTCGGCTGGTCGAAGCCCGTGAGGAGGTTGAACAACGTCGTCTTGCCGGCGCCGTTCGGGCCGATGAGTGCCGTGATCGCGCCGCGCTGCACCTCCAGGTGCCCGACGTCGACGGCTGTCATGCCCCCGAACCGGCGGACGACGTCGTCGGCCACGAGGATCGGGTCCGGCTTCGGCGCGCCCGGCTCCGCCGGGACGGTGGCGAGGGCCTCGGCTGCGGTCTCAGCGGACATTGATCGCCAGCTCCTTCTTGTCGCCGAGGATGCCCTGCGGCCGGTAGATCACCAGGAGCATGAGCGTCACCCCGACGACGATCCAGCCGAACTGCTCGATCTGCTCGGTCCGCATGACGGTCGACGGGATGAGCTCGCGGCCGACGGTCTTGATGAGCATGAGCGTCGCCCAGAAGAGCATCGAGCCCAGGACCGGCCCGAAGACCGTCGCGGCGCCGCCGAGGAGCAGGATCGTCCACACCCAGAACGTCATCGGGCGACCCATCGAGTCCGGCTGGACGGCGCGGGGGAGCACGTAGATGATCCCGGCGACCGCCCCGATGACGCCGCCGAGGACGAGCGCCTGCATCTTGTACCCGTACACGTTCTTGCCGAGCGAGCGCACCGCGTCCTCGTCCTCGCGGATCCCCTTGAGGACCCGGCCCCACGGGCTGTTCAGCAGGCGCCACACGAGCAGGCACGCGAGCAGCACGACCACCCACGCGACGATCCGGATCCACCAGCTGTTCGACGCGTTGTTGGAGTACGAGAAGGGCCCGACCGCTGTCGTGCCGTCCTCGAACGGCGACAGCTCCTGGAACGTCTCCTTGTAGCTGTTGCCGCGCAGGCCGGACGACGCCCCCGTGAGGGGCGTCAGCGCCGTGGAGCGGCCGATGATGCGCACGATCTCGGCGGCCGCGATCGTGACGATGGCGAGGTAGTCGCCCCGCAGCTTGAGCGTCGGGACGCCGAGGATGAGCGCGAAGACCACGGCGCACGCGATGGCGACGAGCACGGCGAGCCACACCGGGGCCCCGGCGATCGTGGAGATCGCGAAGCCGTAGGCGCCCAGGAGCATGAACCCGGCCTGGCCGAAGTTGAGCAGACCCGTGAGGCCGAAGTGGACGTTGAGGCCGATCGCCGCGAGGGCGTAGGCCGCGGTCGTGGGCGCGAAGAGCTCGCCGACGACGTTCGTGAGGATGCGTTCCCAGTCCATGTCGATCTCCTGTCAGCCGATCCGCTCGGCGCGGCCGAGGATGCCCTGCGGCCGCAGCAGCAGGACGAGGATGAGGATCACCAGGGCACCCGCGTAGCGCATGTCCGACGGGATCACGAGGTTGGAGAGCTCGACGACGAGCCCGATGACGACCGACCCCACCAGCGCACCGAACGCCGTGCCGAGGCCGCCGAGCGTGACGGCGGCGAACATGAGCAGCAGGAGGGTCGAGCCCATGTTCCAGGCCGTCGCGTTGAGGTAGAGGCCCATCGTGACGCCGCCGAGGCCCGCCAGCCCCGCCCCGAGCGTCCACACGAGCCGGATGATCCGGTCCACCGAGATGCCCGACGCGGCGGCGAGCGCCGGGTTGTCGGACACCGCACGGGTGGCCCGGCCGATCCGCGTCCCGACGAGGAAGTAGGAGACGGCGCCGAGGGCGAGGACCGCCAGGCCGACCGAGACCAGCGACTGCTGCGTGATGAACACGGGGCCGAAGGTGACCGTCGCGGGGTTGGACCGCACGATCCGCAGGGAGCTGCCGCCGAGGAAGAACTGGTAGACGTACTGCAGCGTGATCGCGAGGCCGATCGTGACGATGAGCTGCTGCGTCATGCCGACCCGCTTGGTGCGCAGCGGCTTCCAGATCGCCGCGTCCTGCAACCAGCCGGATGCGGCGGCGAGGACCACGGCCAGCGCCCCGGACACGAGGAGCGGGAGCCCGACGAGCTGGGTGAACACGTAGGCGAGGATGCCGCCGAGGGTCACCTGCTCCCCGTGGGCGAAGTTGCTCAGCCCCGTGGTCCCGAAGATCAGGGAGAGGCCGACGGAGGCCAGCGCCAGGAGCAGGCCGAAGACGAGGCCGGCCACGGTCTGCTGCGCGACGCGGTCCCAGTTGACGCCGCCGGAGGTCGAGGTGCCGGGCACGGGCGTGTCCAGGCCGGGCTCGTCGCCCCCGGGTGCCGGCGGCGCGGTCGCGGTCTCGCCGTCGCCGCCCTCGTCGCCGCCGTCCCCGCCGTCGTCCGCGCCGGGGGCCGGGGCGGTCGGCGCGCCGAGCGGGAACAGGGCGCCACGGTTGGCCCCGAGCTCGACCTCGACGGTGCGGGGGTTGCCGGTCGGGTCGCGGAGCGTCTCCCCGGCGGGCAGCGTCGCCTCGTCGAGCGTCACCGTGTAGGCGCCCGCCGCGGTCACCGCGACGGACCACCGGCCCTCGGCGTTCGTCGTCGCCTCGGCCGACGCGCCCTGACCCTCGACCACCAGGGCGACCCCGACCGCGGGCTCGCCCGCGGCGGTCCGGATGGTGCCGCCCACGCACGCGCGGTCGGTGCCCGGCTGGCACGCCTCGCCCGTCGCGGCCGAGGCGGCGGGCGCCAGGAGGAGCGCGACCGACGTCGTCAGGAGGGCCACCAGCAGCACGAGCCAGCGCCTGGCTCCCTGGGCGACACCTGGGGCGGTCGTGCTCGAGGACCGGGCCTGCGATGTCGCAGCTGGTCGCACGTGTGGTCTCCGTCCGTTCACGCGCGGGTGCGCGGTTCGAGCCCGCGCACCGTCGCGCGGGTGAGTCGGGATCAGGCGTCACCCGGCCCTCGTGCGCCGCCCGGGACGCGACGGCGTCGGGCGAGGCGTGGGGGGACGAGGTGACCGGAACGATAGGCAGCGGATGTGTCGGGGGCATTTCGTGACACGCCACACCTTGGCAGCAATCGCTCCGAGGCCCAAGGCCCTCGCCGCTGCGCGAACCGGGACTTTGCTCCGGCCCGCCGGACCGTTATCTTTTCGTCATCTACCGGCCCCGTCCCCCGCGGCGACCGGAGCCCTGCACCGGAGGAGGCCGTCGACGTGCGTCCCGGGATCGAGGTAGGGCCGGCGACACCGGCCGACATGGACGGTCTCGTCGCCCTGTGCCTGGCCGCGAGGGCCGAGTCCTCCGTCGGTTCGCAGGTCTGCACCTCCGACGGGGCCACGCTCGCCCAGCAGCTCGGCGCCCTCACGGCGATCCCCGGGGGGACGGTCCTCGTGGCGCGCACCGAGGGCGCGGTGGTCGGGCTCCTCCTCGGCCGGCTGCTCGGTCCGAACCCCTTCACCGACGACGTCAGCCTCGCGGTCGAGGCGCTGTACGTGGACGCGCGGCACCGACGCCGCGGCGTCGGCCACGCCCTCATGGTGGGAGCAGCGGAGGTCGCCTCGAGCGCCGGTGCGCAGCACGTCTACGCGGCGCCCATCCCCGGGGCCCGCGGCATGCAGCGCTTCTTCGTCCAGCTCGGCTTCGCGGCCGCGGCGGCACACCGCGTCACCAGCACCGTGGCGCTGCAGCGCCGGCTCGCGGTCGACGGGGCGATGGTGCGGCGCGCGGGGTCGCGGGGCCTGGAGGACCTGATCGCGCGGCGGCGTCAGTCCCGCGCGGGCCGGGCGGCCGACAAGGCCGGGGTGGGGGACGTCGTCCGCGTCGGGGACAAGGAGAACGTCCCCTTCGCCGAGGACGCGCCGGCTCAGCCCTCTCGCCTGTCCATCAGCAAGCAGGTCAAGCGGGCGGTGCAGACCCGGCGCGACGCCGAGTCCTCGACGACGACCTCGTAGCTCGCCGTCGTGCGGCCCAGGTGCAGGGCCGTCGCGACGCCGGTGACCAGGCCCTCGCGCGCGGCGCGGTGGTGCGTGGCGCCGACCTCGATCCCGACCGCCTGCCGGTCCGGGCCCGCGTGGAGCATCGCGGCGTAGGAGCCCAGCGTCTCGGCGAGCACCACCGACGCGCCGCCGTGCAGCAGGCCGTAGGGCTGCGTGTTGCCGGCGACCGGCATGGTGGCCACCGCCCGCGCGGGGGAGGCCTCGAGGATCTCGATGCCCATGCGCTCGATGAGGGTGCCGGCCGTCGAGGCCCGCACCGCGGCGAGCACCGCCTCGGCGTCGGCGGGGGCTCGGGTGCTGGCGTCGTCGCGCCGGGCTGTGTCGGACATGGCCGATAGGTTGGCACCCGTGGACGACCTGGCGCGAACCCGACCCCTGCTGCTGCTGATCGACGGTCACTCGATGGCCTACCGCGCGTTCTTCGCGCTCCCGGTGGAGAACTTCTCGACGACGACCGGTCAGCCGACCAACGCCGTCTACGGCTTCACGGCCATGCTCGCGAACCTGCTCCGGGACGAGCAGCCGACCCACGTGGCGGTGGCCTTCGACGCCGGCCGGACGACGTTCCGCACCGAGCAGTACCCGCAGTACAAGGGCACCCGCGACGCCACGCCCTCGGAGTTCAAGGGCCAGGTCCCGCTCATCCAGGAGATCCTCGAGAGCATGCGGGTCGTGACGGTGCAGAAGGACAACTTCGAGGCCGACGACGTCATCGCGACCCTGACGCGCGAGGCCGTCGGCCGCGGCATGGACGTGCTCGTCTGCACCGGGGACCGCGACGCGCTGCAGCTCGTGGGCGACGCCGTGACGGTCCTGTACCCGCGTAAGGGCGTCTCGGACCTGGTCCGCTTCACCCCGGCTGCCGTCGAGGAGAAGTACGGGGTCGCGCCGGAGCGCTACCCCGACCTCGCCGCCCTGGTGGGGGAGACGAGCGACAACCTGCCCGGCGTGCCGGGCGTCGGCCCCAAGACGGCCGCGAAGTGGATCACGGCGTACGGGGGCCTCGACGGCGTCCTGGCCGCGGCCGGGCAGATCACCGGCAAGGCCGGCGAGAGCCTGCGCCTCAACCTCGACCAGGTGCGCATCAACCGCATGCTCAACGCGGCTGTCACGGACGTCGAGCTGCCGATCGGCGTCGACGACGCGGCGCTGCAGCCGTGGGACCGCGAGGCGATGCACCGGGTCTTCGACGCGCTGCAGTTCCGGACCCTGCGCGAGCGGCTCTTCGCGATGGTGCCCGAGGACGCGCCCGAGACCACGGGCTTCGAGCTCGAGGTCACCGTGCCGGAGCCGGGCGCGCTGGCGGCCTGGCTGGAGCCCCGACGCGGGCGCCTGCTCGCGCTGGACGTGTCCGGGCGGGCGACCCCGGCGTCCGGCGACGCGTGGACGCTGGCCATCGCCGACGGTCCGGGCGAGGCGGTCGGGATCGACCTCGCGGCCGTGGCCCCGGCGGACGAGGCCGTGCTCGCGGCGTGGCTCGCCGACCCCGGCGCGCGCAAGACGCTGCACGGCTCCAAGGAGGCGTGGCACGCGCTCGCCGGCCGAGGTCTCGCGCTCGACGGCGTCGCGTTCGACACCCTGCTCGCGTCCTACCTGTGCCACCCCGACCAGCGCTCGTACGAGCTGGGCGACCTCAGCGTCCGGCACCTGCACCGCGAGCTCCGCTCGGAGGCCGGCGCGGCCGACGCCGCGCAGGGGGCGCTCGACCTCGACCTCGAGGACAGCTCGGAGATCCGGCGGACGGGGCTGCGCGCCGCCGCGGTCGCCGAGCTGACCGAGATCCTCGGCCAGGAGCTGGCGGACCGGGAGTCCCAGCGCCTGCTCGAGGACCTCGAGCTGCCCCTCGTGGGGGTCCTCGCACGCATGGAGGCCGCCGGCATCGCGGCCGACGTCGACTACCTCGGCGCGCTCGAGCGCGAGTTCGCGGCGGCGGTGAGCGACGCCGCGGCCGAGGCCTACGCCGTCATCGGCCGCGAGGTGAACCTCGGCTCGCCCAAGCAGCTCCAGGAGGTGCTCTTCGACCAGCTGGGCATGCCCAAGACCAAGAAGATCAAGACCGGCTGGACGACGGACGCCGCGTCGCTCACCGACCTGTTCGAGCGCACGCAGCACCCCTTCCTCGCGCACCTGCTCGCGCACCGGGACGCGTCACGGCTGCGCCAGACGGTCGAGGGCCTGCTGCGGTCGGTCGCCGCGGACGGCCGGATCCACACGACCTTCCAGCAGACCATCGCGGCGACGGGCCGGATCTCCTCGACCGAGCCGAACCTGCAGAACATCCCGATCCGGACCGAGGCCGGGCGCCAGATCCGCCGCGCCTTCGTCGTCGGACCGGGGTACGAGACCCTGCTGACCGCCGACTACAGCCAGATCGAGATGCGGATCATGGCGCACCTCTCGGGGGACGCGGGCCTCATCGCCGCGTTCCGGTCGGGGGAGGACCTGCACAGCTTCGTCGGGTCGCGCGTGTTCGGAGTGCCGACCGACGAGGTGACCCCCGCGATGCGGTCCAAGATCAAGGCGATGTCGTACGGCCTCGCCTACGGGCTCTCGGCGTTCGGGCTCTCCAAGCAGCTCGCGATCCCGGTGAGCGAGGCCGCGACCCTCATGGAGGACTACTTCGCGCGGTTCGGCGGCGTCCGGGACTACCTCGCCGGGGTCGTCGACGAGGCGCGGCGGACGGGCTACACGGCGACCATCCTCGGGCGCCGGCGCTACCTGCCGGACCTGACGAGCGACAACCGGCAGCGCCGGGAGATGGCCGAGCGGATGGCCCTCAACGCACCGATCCAGGGCAGCGCGGCAGACCTGATCAAGGTCGCCATGCTCGGCGTCGAGCGACGCCTGCGCGAAGAGGGCCTGCGGTCGCGGATGCTCCTGCAGGTCCACGACGAGCTGGTGCTCGAGGTGGCACCGGGGGAGCGGGAGGTCGCCGAGGCGATCGTGCGCCACGAGATGGGCTCGGCGGCGGAGCTGTCCGTGCCGCTGGACGTGTCCGTCGGCACCGGCACCAGCTGGCACGAGGCGGGCCACTGACGGCGGTCCGCCCCGTGGTCCGCCGGCCGAGCAATATCGGCGTGGGGGGTCGCCTCCGAAGGTGACCTAGGACACACTTTGTCGCGCGGTGGCAGTGTCGCCACCGCCCGACACGACGGAGGCGCCATGTCCGAGGTCATCGACCCGGCAGAGACCGACTACCAACGGGTGCAGAGGTCGCAGGAGTTCCAGGACCTGAGGCGACGGTTCCGGAACTTCGTCTTCCCCATGACCGCGTTCTTTCTCGTCTGGTACTTCCTCTACGTCCTGCTCGCCGCGTACGCCCACGACTTCATGAGCATCCGCGTCGCGGGGACGATCACGGTGGGGCTCCTCATGGGCCTGGGCCAGTTCGTGACCACGTTCGCGATCACGATGATCTACGCGAACTGGGCGAACAAGAAGCAGGACGCCGTCGCCGACCGGCTGCGCGAGAGCATCGAGGCGGGTGAGGTCCGATGATCGTGCGCGCCGCAGCCGAGTCCCAGCAGGTGGGTTCCCCCGGCGTCAACATCGCCATCTTCGGGGCCTTCGTGCTCGTCACGCTCGTGATCGTCTTCCGGGCGTCCCGCAACAACAAGACCGCCGCCGACTACTACGCCGCGGGCCGCTCCTTCACCGGCCCCCAGAACGGCACCGCCATCGCGGGCGACTACCTGTCGGCCGCCAGCTTCCTCGGCATCGCCGGCGCGATCGCGGTCAACGGCTACGACGGGTTCCTCTACTCCATCGGCTTCCTCGTCGCCTGGCTCGTCGCGCTGCTGCTGGTCGCGGAGCTCCTGCGCAACACCGGGCGCTTCACGATGGCGGACGTGCTGTCGTTCCGCCTCCGCCAGCGGCCCGTGCGCATGGCGGCGGCGCTGGCGACGCTCATGGTGGTGTTCTTCTACCTGCTCGCGCAGATGGCGGGCGCGGGCGGCCTCGTCGCCCTCCTGCTCGGCATCGAGACGACCAGCGGGCAGGGCGCCGTCATCGCCGTGGTGGGTGCCCTGATGATCCTCTACGTCCTCGTCGGCGGGATGAAGGGCACCACCTGGGTGCAGATCGTCAAGGCCATCCTGCTCATCGCCGGTGCACTGGTCATGAGCGTCTGGGTCATGGCGAAGTTCGGCCTCAACCTCTCGGCGCTGCTGCAGGCCGCGGTCGACGCGGGCGGCGAGGGGGGCGAGGCGCTCATCGAGCCGGGCAAGCAGTACGGCCTCTCGGCGCTGACGCGGCTCGACTTCCTCTCCCTGGCGCTCGCGCTCGTGCTCGGCACCGCCGGTCTGCCGCACGTGCTGATGCGGTTCTACACGGTGCCGTCGGCCAAGGAGGCGCGTCGGTCGGTGGTCTGGGCGATCTGGCTCATCGGCGCGTTCTACCTCTTCACGCTCGTGCTGGGCTACGGCGCCGGCGCGCTCGTCGGCCCGGAGGCCATCACGAGCGCCCCGGGCGGCGTGAACTCGGCGGCGCCGCTGCTCGCGTACGAGCTGGGCGGGGTGCTCCTGCTGGGGTTCATCTCCGCGGTCGCGTTCGCGACCATCCTCGCGGTCGTGGCCGGCCTGACGATCACGGCGGCGGCGTCGTTCGCGCACGACATCTACGCCAACGTCATCAAGCACGGCGAGGTCAACCCGGACGGCGAGGTGAAGGTCGCGCGCATGACGGTGGTCGTCATCGGCCTGCTCGCGATCGTGGGCGGCATCTTCGCCCAGGGGCAGAACATCGCCTTCCTCGTCGCGCTGGCCTTCGCGGTCGCCGCGAGCGCCAACCTGCCGACCATCATCTACTCGCTGTTCTGGCGGCGGTTCAACACCGCCGGAGCCCTGTGGAGCATGTACGGCGGTCTGCTCTCGTGCATCGTCCTCATCGCGCTCTCGCCGGTCGTCTCGGGCAAGGTCGATCCGGTGACCGGCGCGAGCCTCTCGATGATCAAGGACACGTCGGTGGACTTCGCCGTGTTCCCGCTGTCGAACCCCGGCATCGTCTCGATCCCGCTCGCCTTCCTGCTGGGCGTCGTCGGCACCCTCCTCAGCAAGGAGCGGTCGGACGACGCGAAGTTCGCCGAGATGGAGGTGCGGTCCCTCACGGGCGCCGGCGCGGAGAAGGCGACCGTGCACTGACGGACCGTCTGCTGTCCGCCGGCGGGACCCACGGTCCTGCGGCGCCGCGCCCGTCCGGCTCCGGCCGGGCGGGCGCGGTCGTCCGGCGGGGCGCGTCCTCAGCCGGGCAGGCGGCACACGAAGATGGCCGTGCCCGGGAGCAGGGCGCCGCGCACCGGGCCCCAGCCGCCCCAGGTCCGGTCGTGCCCGGCGGGCCACTCGGGCTCCACGAGCCGCTCGAGGACGAAGCCGGCGGCCGCCAGGTCGCCGACGTGGTCGCCGAGGGTGCGGTGGTACTCGGCGTAGTGGACGTGCCCGTCGTCGTCCGCCTCGACGTAGGGCCGGCGGTCGAAGTACGAGCGGGTGGCGGTGAGCCCGCGCTCGCTCGGGTCGTCAGGGAACGCCCAGCGGATCGGGTGCGTCACGGAGAACACCCAGGGCGCGCCGGGGCGCAGCACCCGGGCGGCCTCGCGGTGCACGGCGTGGGCGTCCGGCACGAACGGCAGCGCGCCGAAGGCCGTGAACGCGGCGTCGAACGCGGCGTCGGGGAAGGGGAGCCGGCGCGCGTCGGCCTGGACCACGGGCGTCGTGACCGCACCGTCGAGCTCCCTGCTGCGCGCGAGCATGCCCCACGACACGTCCGTCGCCACGACGTGGGCGCCCTGCGTCGCGAGCCACCGCGAGCACTGCGCGGCACCGGCGCCGACCTCCAGCACCCGGCGCCCCGCCACGTCGCCCAGCAGCCGCGCGTCGCTCTCACGAAGGCCCTCGGGGCACCAGCAGAAGTCCGCGCTGCCGAGGAAGTCGCCGTGCTCGGCGAGGTACTCGGCGGCGTTCGCGTCCCACCACCCCCGGGCGGCGGCGCCCCCGACGTCGTCGGGAACAGACGTGAAGCCGGCGTGCATAGGCACAAAGTCCTCCATGTGCAGTAGTTTCGCCGAGTCCTCGATGTGACTGCCCAGTAACAGCGATGTGACACGGCGTGGGGCGCAGATCGCCGAGGCGCTCGAGGACAACGGCATCGCCCACGGCGCCGCGGCGCGGCGGCGGACGGTCGAGCTGCTTGAGGAGGCCGGGCTGCCCGACGCGGTGCGCCGCGCCGAGCAGTACCCCCACGAGTTCTCGGGCGGCATGCGCCAGCGCGCGCTCATCGCCATGGGCCTGGCCTGCCGACCGCGACTGCTGATCGCTGACGAGCCGACGTCGGCCCTGGACGTGAGGGTCCAGCGCGTCATCCTCGACCGGCTCGAAGGGCTCACGAGCGAGCTGGGCACCGCGGTCCTGCTCATCACGCACGACCTCGGGCTGGCCGCCGAGCGCGCGAGCCGCGTCGTGGTGATGTACCGCGGCGAGGTGGTGGAGACCGGGCCCGCCGCGCAGCTCCTCACCGACCCGCAGCACGAGTACACCAAGCGACTGCTCGCCGCGGCGCCGTCGCTCGCCTCCCGCCGCATCCAGCTCGCCAAGCGCGCCGGTGCGACGGGCGCTGTCCAGGACGACCTGCTCTCCGGTGCGGCCGACGCCCCGACCTCGACGGTTGCCGAGGACCCGATCGTCGAGGTGGACGACGTCACCAAGGTGTTCCACCTGCGCGGTCGCGGGCTGTTCGCGCGCCGCACGGAGTTCACGGCGGTGTACGGCGTCAGCTTCGCGATCCCGCGCGGGACGACGACGGCCATCGTGGGGGAGTCGGGTTCCGGCAAGTCCACCGTCGCCCGGATGATGCTGGCCCTGACCGCGCCGACGTCGGGCAGCATCCGGTTCAACGGGGCGGAGGTCGGCCCCGGGCGGTCGGGCGGCGCCGGCCGCGCTGCCGAGGTGGAGTTCCGGCGCAAGGTGCAGCCGATCTTCCAGGACCCGTACGCGTCCCTCGACCCGCTCTACACGATCTACCGGACCATCGAGGAGCCGCTGCGCGCGCACGGCATGGGCTCGCCGGCCGAGCGCCGGGCCCGCGTGCTCGAGCTCATGTCCGACGTCGCGCTGCCGGAGGATCTGCTGCGCCGCTACCCGGGCGAGCTGTCGGGCGGGCAGCGTCAGCGGGTCGCGATCGCCCGTGCCCTGGCGCTCAACCCCGACCTCGTGGTCTGCGACGAGGCCGTGTCCGCGCTCGACGTCATCGTGCAGTCGCAGATCCTGCACCTCCTGGCGGACCTGCAGCACCGCCTCGGGCTCAGCTACCTGTTCATCAGCCACGACCTCGCCGTCGTGCGCCAGATCGCGGACCAGGTCTGCGTCATGGAGCACGGCCGGATCGTCGAGCAGGGCACCGTCGACGACGTCTTCGACCGGCCGAAGCAGGACTACACGCGGGCGCTGCTGGACGCGATCCCGGGCCGCAGCCTCGAGCTGGCCGTGGGCGCCTGACGGCCCCCGGTCCCGGGCGCAGCACAGGCCCGGGCCGCTTCCCGGGGACCGACGGCCCGGCGCACGTCCACCGTCCTCGGTAGTGTGGTCCTCGCGGGCGCGCGTCGGGGCGCCGGACCCGCCCCCCTCACAACGAAGGAGCTCGCGTGCGCGTCGGACTGCTGACCGGAGGGGGCGACTGCCCGGGCCTCAACGCGGCGATCCGCGCCGTGGTGAAGCACGGTGAGGGCACCTACGGGCACTCGATCATCGGGTTCCGCAACGGCTGGAAGGGCGTCGTCGACGGCGACGTCATGCCGCTCGGCCGCCCGCACATCCGCAACGTGCTGCCCACGGGCGGCACCCTCCTCGGGACGGCCCGGTTCCACCCCGACGAGGAGAACGGCGGCATCGAGGCGGTGATGGCGACCCTCGAGGCGGAGCGCATCGAGGCACTGATCTGCATCGGCGGTGACGGCACCCTCCACGCCGCGAGCAAGGTCGCCGAGGCGGGCGTGCGGATCGTGGCCATCCCCAAGACCATCGACAACGACGTCGAGGGCACCGACCTGTCGATCGGCTTCCACACCGCGGTGAACATCGCGACCGAGGCGATCGACCGCGTGCACACCACGGCCGAGAGCCACAACCGCGTGATGGTCGTCGAGGTCATGGGGCGACACGCGGGATGGATCGCGGTCAACGCGGGCATGGCGGGCGGCGCGGAGCTGGTCCTGGCGCCCGAGGAGCCGTTCGACATCGACCAGGTCGTGAGGTTCCTCAAGCACCGCCACCGGGCCCACGCGAACTTCTCCATCGTCGTCGTCGCCGAGGGCGCGATGCCGCGCGAGGGCGGGTCGATGGACTACCGCACGCAGCTCGGCAAGTTCGGGGAGATCGTCGCCGGCGCGATCGGCGAGCGGGTGGCGAGCGAGATCGAGAGCCGCACGGGCTTCGACACGCGCGTCACGATCCTCGGGCACGTGCAGCGCGGCGGCTCGCCCACCCCGACGGACCGGATCCTCGGCAGCCGGTTCGGCGTCGCGGCGATGGACGCGATCTCTGCGGGCACCACCGGCGTCATGACGGCGCTGCGCGGCGAGCGCATCGAGCTGGTCCCGCTGGCGGAGGTCGCCGGGCGGGTCAAGCACGTGCCCGCGGACATGCTCCGCACGGCGCAGGTCCTCGCCTGAGGCGGAGGGCCGGGGCGCGTCCTCTTTGACCACCCTTCACCACGGCCCGTAGGATGGTCGGTGGTGTGGCGTGCCTCGTCATGCTGGTCTGTCGGTCCGACCATGCACGTCTCGCGCGCTCCTCGTCGGCTCCTCCGGGGGCAGGGGTGGTCCGCGCCGGTCGTGCCGGCGCACCCCGATCGATCCCTGTCCGCCCTACTCCCTGTCCGCATCGGAGCTCGAAACTCAATGACCATCTCCACCCCGACGAAGTCGGCCCCTCAGGTCGCGATCAACGACATCGGCTCGAGTGAGGACTTCCTCGCCGCGATCGACGCGACCATCAAGTACTTCAACGACGGCGACATCGTCGAAGGCACCATCGTCAAGGTCGACCGGGACGAGGTGCTCCTGGACATCGGCTACAAGACCGAGGGTGTCATCCCGTCCCGCGAGCTCTCGATCAAGCACGACGTCGACCCGGACGAGGTCGTCAAGGTCGGGGACGCCGTCGAGGCGCTCGTCCTCCAGAAGGAGGACAAGGAGGGTCGCCTGATCCTGTCCAAGAAGCGTGCGCAGTACGAGCGCGCCTGGGGCACGATCGAGAAGATCAAGGAGGAGGACGGCGTCGTCACCGGCACCGTCATCGAGGTCGTCAAGGGCGGCCTCATCCTCGACATCGGCCTGCGCGGCTTCCTGCCCGCGTCGCTCGTCGAGATGCGTCGCGTCCGCGACCTCCAGCCGTACGTCGGCAAGGAGATCGAGGCGAAGATCATCGAGCTCGACAAGAACCGCAACAACGTCGTCCTCTCGCGCCGTGCCTGGCTCGAGCAGACGCAGTCCGAGGTGCGCTCGACCTTCCTGCAGACCCTGCAGAAGGGCCAGGTCCGCCCGGGCGTCGTCTCCTCGATCGTCAACTTCGGTGCGTTCGTGGACCTCGGCGGGGTCGACGGCCTCGTCCACGTCTCCGAGCTGTCCTGGAAGCACATCGACCACCCGTCCGAGGTCGTCGAGGTCGGCCAGGAGGTCACGGTCGAGGTGCTCGACGTCGACTTCGACCGCGAGCGCGTCTCGCTGTCGCTCAAGGCGACGCAGGAGGACCCGTGGCAGGCGTTCGCCCGGACGCACGCCATCGGTCAGGTCGTGCCCGGCAAGGTCACCAAGCTCGTCCCGTTCGGTGCGTTCGTGCGCGTCGAGGACGGCATCGAGGGTCTGGTCCACATCTCGGAGCTGGCCGTGCGCCACGTCGAGCTGCCGGAGCAGGTCGTCAACGTCGGTGACGACACGTTCGTCAAGGTCATCGACATCGACCTCGAGCGTCGCCGCATCTCGCTGTCGCTCAAGCAGGCCAACGAGGGTCTCGACCCCACCAGCGAGGACTTCGACCCCGCGCTGTACGGCATGGCCGCCGAGTACGACGAGAAGGGGAACTACAAGTACCCCGAGGGCTTCGACCCGGAGACCAACGAGTGGCTCGAGGGCTTCGAGGCGCAGCGCGAGACGTGGGAGGCGCAGTACGCCGCCGCGCACGCCCGCTGGGAGGCGCACAAGAAGCAGGTCCTCGAGGCCGTGCAGGCCGACGCGGACGCGTCGAGCAGCACCTCGGAGTCGAGCTCCAGCTCCAGCAGCAGCAGCGCGTCGACGTACTCGTCGGCTCCCGTCGAGGAGGCCGCGGGCACGCTCGCGTCCGACGAGGCGCTCGCCGCTCTGCGCGAGAAGCTCACCGGCAACTGACGCCCGCGCCTCGGCGCGACGTCGGCACGGCCGCACGACGGGCCGGTCACCTTCGGGTGGCCGGCCCGTCGGCGTCTAGGCTGGATCCGTGACCGTCGACGAGGAGCTCACGGGCGATCGCGCCAGGACGGTTCGGCGGATCGGCCTCACGGGCGGGATCGCCGCCGGCAAGTCCGTCGTGGCCGCGCGTCTGGCGTGGCTCGGTGCGGCCGTGGTGGACCACGACGTGCTCGCGCGGCAGGTCGTCGCCCCGGGGAGCCCCGGCCTGGCCGCCGTCGTGGCCGCCTTCGGCGGGGGTGTCCTGACCGCGGCCGGCGAGCTCGACCGGCCTGCCCTCGGCCGGGTGGTGTTCGCGGACCCGACGGCGCGCGAGCGGCTGAACGGCCTGGTGCACCCGCTCATCCGGGCGGCGGCCCACGCCGCGGAGGCCGCCGCGGTGGCGGCCGGGTACGACGTCGTGGTCCACGACATCCCGCTGCTGGTGGAGACCGGCCAGGCCGGCCGGTTCGACGAGGTCGTCGTGGTGGACGCCCCGGCCCAGCTGCGCCTGCGGCGTCTCGTCGAGGGGCGTGGGCTGGACGCGGAGGAGGCCTGGGCGCGCCTCGCCGCGCAGGCGGACGACGAGGCCCGGATCGAGGCGGCGGACGTCGTGCTCGACGGCGCTGGCTCCGTCATGGACCTGCAGGCCCAGGTGGACCGGCTCTGGGAGCGCTGGCGCACGGCGGCACCCGCGTGAGCCGGACGGTGCTGCTCACGGGCTTCGAGCCGTTCGACGGGCAGGTGGCGAACGCGTCCTGGGACGCCGTGCGTGCGGTGGCTCAGGGCTGGGACCGCGACGAGCAGGTCGTGGTCGCGCTGCTGCCGGTCTCGTTCCGCGGTGCACGCCAGCGGCTGCGGGACGCGGTCCGGGAGCACGCGCCCGACGTCGTCGTGCTCGTCGGGGAGGCGGGCGGCCGGTCCGCCGTCGGCGTGGAGCGCGTGGCGCTCAACGTCATCGACGCGCGGATCCCGGACAACGACGGCTCCGCGCCGGTGGACGTGCCCGTCGTGGCCGGCGGTCCGACGGCGCTCCTGAGCGGTCTGCCCGTCAAGGCGTGCCTCGCGGCGGTGCGCGCGGCGGGCGTCCCGGCGGAGGTCTCGAACACCGCCGGCACCTACGTGTGCAACGCGACGTTCTACGCGCTCATGCACCTGCTGGCGTGCTCACCCGGCCTCCCGGGCGTGCGCGGCGGCCTCGTGCACGTCCCGCGCGACGTCGCGCAGGTGCGTCCCGGTGAGGCGTCGCTGCCGGTGGGGCAGTCGGCGGTGGCGCTGCGGGCCGTCCTCGGGGCGTGTCTCGACGGCAGCGAGATCACGATGGCCGCCGGGTCCGAGGCGTGAGTCGGCAGGCGGGGTGACGCGGGTCGGCCCGGCCCGGCCCGGCGCTCGCGCGTCGGGCCGACCGGGCCGGTCGCCGGTGTCAGTTCTGCTGCGTCGGCACCATCGAGAGCAGGCCCTCGATCTCGGCAGCGACGAAGCGGCGGTGACCGCCGAGGGTGCGCACGGCGCTGATCTTGCCGGCGTTGGCCCAGCGCGTGACGGTCTTGGGGTCGACCCGGAACATCGTCGCGACCTCGCCGGGCGTGAGCAGGGCGTTGGTCGTCGTGGTGGTGGGGGCTGTCTGCATGTCGTGTCCTTGTCATCTGGTGGCTGGGCTGCCCTGGTCGGGCCCCTGGCTTTGCGTCCCCGCCTTGCGGCGGGTTTGCCCTTGTCTGTGACGAGGCGGTGGTCCGGATGATCCGGACTCCGTGCCTCACAACACGGTATCGGGGACGAACCGGACAGGCTTGAGGACGCGCCGATGTGATCTACGTCACACACGATCGTCGCGCGGGTGTGCCGGCCGGACCGACCCCGGGACGGGCCGTGTCGGACCCGCGACGTACCGTGGAGCCATGCGCCCCGTGACCGACCTCCAGCGCCGTGCCGCCACCCTCGAGGTGGTCTCCGAGTACACCCCGTCGGGCGACCAGCCCACGGCGATCGCCGAGCTCACCGAGCGGATCCAGGCGGGCGAGAAGGACGTCGTGCTCCTGGGCGCCACGGGTACCGGCAAGTCGGCGACGACGGCGTGGCTCATCGAGAAGCTGCAGCGTCCGACCCTGGTGATGGCGCCGAACAAGACGCTGGCGGCGCAGCTGGCGACGGAGTTCCGCGAGCTGCTGCCGAACAACGCGGTCGAGTACTTCGTCTCGTACTACGACTACTACCAGCCCGAGGCGTACATCGCGCAGACGGACACCTACATCGAGAAGGACTCGTCGATCAACGACGAGGTGGAGCGGCTGCGCCACTCCGCGACGAACTCGCTCCTGACGCGGCGCGACGTCATCGTGGTGGCGTCCGTGTCGTGCATCTACGGCCTCGGCACGCCCCAGGAGTACGTCGACCGCATGGTGCACCTGGCCGTGGGGGACCAGATCGAGCGCGACCAGCTGCTGCGCCGGTTCGTGACCATGCAGTACACCCGCAACGACATGGCGTTCACGCGCGGCACGTTCCGGGTCCGCGGGGACACCGTGGAGATCATCCCGGTGTACGAGGAGCTGGCGATCCGGATCGAGTTCTTCGGCGACGAGATCGAGGCCATCCACCTGCTGCACCCCCTGACGGGCGACGTCCTGCGCTCGGAGGCCGACGTCCACCTGTTCCCGGCGACGCACTACGTCGCGGGGCCCGAGCGCATGGAGCGGGCGATCTCCTCGATCGAGGCCGAGCTCGAGGAGCGGCTGGCCGAGCTCGAGCGGCAGAACAAGCTGCTCGAGGCGCAGCGGCTGCGCATGCGCACCACGTACGACATCGAGATGATGCGCCAGGTCGGCAGCTGCTCGGGCATCGAGAACTACTCGCGGCACATCGACGGGCGCGGTCCGGGCACGCCTCCCCACACGCTGCTGGACTACTTCCCCGAGGACTTCCTGCTGGTCATCGACGAGTCGCACGTGACCGTGCCGCAGATCGGCGCCATGTTCGAGGGCGACATGTCGCGCAAGCGGGCCCTCGTCGAGCACGGCTTCCGCCTGCCGAGCGCCATGGACAACCGGCCGCTGCGCTGGGAGGAGTTCGTCGAGCGCATCGGCCAGACCGTGTACCTGTCCGCGACGCCGGGGCCGTACGAGCTCGCGCAGTCCGACGGCGTGGTCGAGCAGATCATCCGCCCCACCGGCCTCGTGGACCCGGAGATCGTCGTCAAGCCGACCACGGGTCAGATCGATGACCTGCTGCACGAGATCCGGGTCCGCGCCGAGCGCGACGAGCGGGTCCTCGTCACGACGCTGACCAAGAAGATGTCGGAGGACCTCACCGACTACCTGCTCGAGCGGGGGGTGCGGGTGCAGTACCTGCACTCCGAGGTCGACACGCTGCGTCGCGTCGAGCTGCTGCGGGAGCTGCGGATGGGCCAGTTCGACGTGCTGGTCGGCATCAACCTCCTGCGCGAGGGCCTGGACCTGCCGGAGGTGTCGCTGGTGAGCATCCTCGACGCCGACAAGGAGGGGTTCCTGCGGTCCGGGACGTCCCTCATCCAGACGATCGGCCGCGCGGCCCGCAACGTCTCGGGCCAGGTCCACATGTACGCGGACAAGGTGACGCCGGCGATGGCGATGGCGATCGAGGAGACGACGCGACGCCGCGAGAAGCAGGTGGCCTACAACCTCGAGCACGGGATCGACCCGACCCCGTTGCGCAAGCGCATCAGCGACGTCACCGACATGCTCGCGCGCGAGGACCTGGACACCGCCGCGCTCCTCGAGGGGGGCTACCGCAACAGCGGCAAGGGGAAGGCGCCGGTGCCGGGGCGCAAGGGCGGCGCCGCCCCGTCGGAGCGTGCGAAGCTCGCGGCCGTGCCCGCGGCAGACCTCGCGGACCTCATCGGCGAGCTCAGCGAGCAGATGCACGCCGCGGCGGCCGAGCTGCAGTTCGAGCTCGCCGGCCGCCTGCGCGACGAGATCGCCGGGCTGAAGAAGGAGCTCCGCGCCATGACGGCCGCGACCGCGTGAGCGTCCCCGCGCCGCGCGGCGGCGCAGGGAGGCCCCGTCAGTCCCAGGGGCCGAAGACCGGCTGCCACGGGCGCACGTCGCGTGCCGCGACCAGGCCCGCGACGGCGAACGGGTCCGGGTCGAGCAGCGCGCGGACGGCCGACGCGTCGTCCGCGCGGACGAGGAGCAGGGCGCCGTCCGGCTCGTGGTCGCTGCCCTCGGTCGGACCGGTGAACGGTCCGCTGGCGAGCAGCCGGCCCGCCGCGTAGAGGTCGGCGAGGAACCTGCGGTGCTCCGGTCGGACGCGGTCGCGGTCGGCGACCTGGTCGTCGTAGGTGTAGAGGACGGCGAAGACGGTCATGACCCGATCCTGCCCTCTGGTTCACCCGCCCGGGGAGGCCCCTCGACATGCGGGACGGGCCCTCCGCGCCTAGTTTCGTGGGAAGGGTCCCGCGGCGGGCGGCGTCACGTCCGGTCACAGGTGCACGAGGAGGCAGATGGTGACGCCAGGGGCGGACGTAGCCCGAGGTGTTCTCCTCGACGACAGGTACCGCCTGGAGGACGTGCTCGGCCAGGGCGGGATGGCGACGGTCTACCGCGCCCACGACCTGGTCCTGGACCGTGACGTCGCGGTCAAGCTCTTCCCCCCCGTGGCCGAGGACGCCGAGGACCTGCTGCGGCACCAGTCCGAGATGCGGGTGCTCGCCCAGCTGAGCCACCCCGGCCTGGTCACCCTGCACGACGCCGGCCTCGCGCACGCCGAGGGCCCGATGCGTCAGACGTACCTCGTCATGGAGCTCGTGGACGGACCGACCCTCGCCGACCGGCTCGCCGGCGGGCCGCTGAGCCCGCGCCGCGCCGCGCGCCTGGGCCGGCAGGTCGCCGAGGCGCTGGCGACCGTCCACGCCGCGGGCGTCGTCCACCGTGACGTGAAGCCGGCCAACGTGCTCCTCGTCGAGCCCGCCGGCGCGGGGGACGAGGACCCGGACGCGGTCTCCACGACGGGGCCCATCGCCAAGCTCGCCGACTTCGGCATCGCCCGGCTCGCCGACGGTGCACGGCTCACGGTCACGGGCACCACCCTGGGCACGGCGACGTACCTGAGCCCCGAGCAGGCGGCGGGAGCGCCCGTCGCGGCGCCCACCGACGTCTACGCGCTCGGGCTCGTGCTGCTCGAGTGCCTCACCGGCCGCAAGGCGTTCACCGGCACGATGGTCGAGGTGGCCGCGGCCCGGCTCAACACGTCGCCCGCGGTCCCGACCACGTTCGGCCCCGAGTGGGCCGACCTGCTGGAGGCCATGACCCGCCGGCGGCCCGAGGACCGGCCGACCGCGGCCGAGGTCGCGGTCCGGCTGGCGGACCTGGTCGTGGACGGCGTCACGACCGGCGAGGTCGCGACCGGCCTGCTCGCCACCGTCGCCCTCGACGCGGCCGGTGCGGCCCCGGCCGGGCACGCGATGCCCGAGGCCATCCCCCCGCTCGTGCCGCCGCCGCCGCCCCGGCACCGCAACACG